>VFLB01000024.1 GCA_009914645.1 Synechococcaceae bacterium Bin_79_3 | reverse complement strand
TTTGAATTTGCTTTTGGCTGCTGCCCGCACCGAAACCCTGCGCCAGGGTTCCCTTGCTCCAGCGATTCAATTTGATGTGGAAGCATTTAAAGCAGCAGGTCGCGCCCTTGGCGAGCAGCGGGGGCGCCAGCCAGTGTTAGTGCAGGTAGTTTCTATGCGCGATAGCGATACTGCCGATCCGGTGTTCGTTGAACTGCGCGGGGTAAATCTTGATTAATAACAAAAAAATGAATATGGGCCATTGGATTGGTTTTGATCCAGGCAGCAGCAAATGCGGCCTGGTGCGCACTGATATCAGCGGGCAGCAGGTGCAAGATCTTTTGGTTTGTAGCCCCCAGGAAAGCTGGGATTGGTTGCAGCATTGGCATCAAAGTTCAGCACTGGCAGGTTTAGTGCTGGGTGATGGCACCGGCAGTGGCCCTTGGCAACAGGCCATCCAGGAGGCAATGCCCGAGCTAGCCCTTGTGCTGCAACCAGAAGCCGGCAGCACCCTTGCAGCAAGAGGGCGCTACTGGCAGTTATTCCCACCTCGCCGCCTCTGGCGTTTATTACCTTTAGGTTTACGTTTGCCGCCACGCCCTTTAGATGATATCGCCGCTTTAGTATTACTAGAAGCTCACCTTGGCATACAATTAGCTTTAATTAAAACTTAGCGCGCACGGTGAATTGGTAATCGCCACCGGGTTCTAGTTGGTAATCACTTTTTACTAAGAAGCGCAATAAAGCGTCTTGAATTAAGGCCCTACCCAGCGATGGTTCTACCACTAATTCACCGCGATCAAAATGCCATCTAAATTCCCAATGGAATCCCCCAGCTGCCACTTCCCCCTCCAGTAATTTCTGGCTGAAGCTTTGATTTAATACCCGCAGCTTTGCATTAGTGGAAGCTAATTTCCCCATTTCAAGCAGTGGGCCTAAAACCATTAAGGCGATTGCCAGCTTTTTCTATGCCATCTTTTTGGATTAATTCGATTCCACTACAAACCTCCCGCAACACTTGATCCAGCACTCCCTGTTCAGCGCCATTAAAAGCCCCTAATACATAGCCCACCGTGCGTTCTTTGCGTTCTTCTGGGTTTCCTAAAGGAGCGCCGATGCCGATGCGCAACCTTGCGAAATCTTCACTGCCTAAATGTTGAATCGTGCTGCGTAAACCGTTATGGCCGCCAGCACTACCGCTAGATCTAAGCCGTAATTTTCCTAGTGGTAGATCCATATCATCCACAATCACCAGCAAATGTTCAATATTCCAGCCATACCAATCGAGGCTGGCGCGAATTGAACGGCCGCTTTCGTTCATAAATGTTTGCGGTTTTAGCAACCGCAATCTGTTAGCTCCTTGGCCGATATCTGCTAGCTCAGCATGCAACTTGCCTTGGGCTCGAAAACTAGTTGCTGCCGCTGCTGCTAAACGATCCAGCACCATAAAACCAACGTTATGACGGGTGCCGGCATAGTTATTGCCTGGGTTACCCAGGCCCGCTAGCAGCATCAGTGGGGCCATCGGCTGATTCAAGCTGCTTGCTGGTTTCCAGATCTACCGGGCTATCAACCGCTTTACGGAATTCCTGTTCAAATTCTTGAGAAGCACTCTGAAAACTTTTCAAAGTGCGCCCAAGGCCGCGGCCTAATTCCGGTAATTTCTTTGGGCCAAACACCAGCAGAGCAATAACGGCAATTACCGCCATCTCCGGCAGGCCAACGCCAAAGATATTCATCGCTTAACCCATGCCGTTCCAATTCACTGTGATGCCATCCAGCAGCAGTGAACGGTTGTAAAGCTGCAGGATCACCAGCAGAAATACCAGAAATAAAACCATGAACACCCCCATTACTGGAGTGGTGCCCCAACCAGGCACTACCTTGCCGTACTCAGAATTGAGGGGGCGTAGCAGATCTCCCAAGGGGGTGCGTTGGGCCATGGGTTGAAAACCTCTCTGGCGGGGTATAGGGCTCGTTACTGTAATGGCAACAGGCCCTGCCCTGCACTTTTATAAATCAGCTGATGGAAACCACCGCTCCTGCAATTTCAATAGCCCTCACGGTGCTGCTGGTGTTGCTTGCCTTAACCGGTTTTGGTGTTTACACAGCCTTTGGCCCCCCTTCTAAGCAATTAACCGATCCTTTTGATGATCATGAGGATTGATTCCAACTAGCAATCGCCCATGGTTTCAACTGCTTTGCCACTGCAGAGCGGCAGGGGCTGAGGTTTTGGGCGCTGATTTGTAATTGCTTTTGAGCCGTTTTTTTTAATTCCAGCAGGCGTAAATCCCTATCGGGCCAGGCTAAGAGCTGGCGAAATTCTGG
>VFLB01000329.1 GCA_009914645.1 Synechococcaceae bacterium Bin_79_3 | reverse complement strand
GCATTGCAATTGCACCGGCAGGTGATGGCTTTATACCCTGGTGTGCACACCACCTGGCAAGGTAAACGCCTAAAAATGCTTGCTACTGAACCATTGGTGGAACGTTTAAGCGCTGAATTAAGCCCTGAAGTTGCTGAATTAACAAAACGGCAGTGGCCGCAAGAATGCCCCGGTGCAGTGATAGAGCGCGTCCCTGGGTTGGGGGTTGTGTTTGCAACTGGGGGTTGCCCTCTGCTTTTACGCAGCGCACAGTTAGAAGGTAAAAGCGCTGCCAGCGGCGCAAATTTATTGCAACAACTTAATTAAGTAGCCCAGATCAGGCGGCTCCAAGCGATACATCTTGCAAAACTCACAACGCCAAGGCCAATACAGATAGGACAATGCAATGGACCCATCGCTTACCAAATCGCAGTAATTCAGCATAGGCGGCGGCGGTTGGTAAAACCCCAAAGAAACAAAATTGATACCAAGCTCAACAACAACCACTGTGGTAACTCAATGGTTGGAAATATCACCCTTGTAAGAAGTTGTAAACCAACTAAGCCCACCGCTAAATAGCCAGCTGATTCAAGCCGTGGGAAGTTGTTGAGCATAGAAATAAACAAATTTGAACTCAACCTCAGGGCTACCACGCCAATTACGCCCCCTGTAATTACTAGCCATAATTTGTCGCTCACTGCAACAGCAGCAGCAACACTATCAAGTGAAAATGCAAGATCAGTGAGGGCAATACTTATGGCAGTAGTTGCTAATTTTCTATCAACTCCAAAAGCAGTAGCTGCTTGATTGCTTTCCTCTTCTTCTGATTTATTTGAAATAAAATGTTGCCCGCAAAGCCAGAGCAAGTAAGCAGCGCCTGCAGCCATCAATGGCCTAAAACCCAATACCCAGCGGGAAACTAAGATCAACCCCACTCGAAATATCAAAGCAAAAACAAGCCCTAAATTGAGAGCCTGCTTTTGTTGATCTGGATTTTTTAAGCCTTTGGCAATAGCGGCAAGAGCAATTGCATTATCGGCAGAAAGCACCACTTCCAGCCCCACTAACACCGGCAGCAGCAGCAGCACCTCATGCCATTGGTCTGCAGCACTGATCAGCGGGGTAAGAGAATCGAGGCTTGTTGCTTCCATCGGAGCAGCTTAGAAAGCATGGGCGCTGCTCCACGTGAAAAGGGTTATTGCTATGGGAAATGAGTTGTTCACTCAGGTGGATTTGCTCCATGCCGATACCGAAAAGGTGGTGGTGCGGGTGAGTTGCATCAATGCTGGGGTGGTAGCAGCTGCCCTTGGCGAGGCACCTGGGGCGGAAGAGGCGGAAGATCGCGCCTTAGCCCGCTTGCAGCAAAGGCTGGCTCAAACCTCAAGGCAATCTCAAATAACTGCTCCAGCGCAGAGAATTAATCCAGAACCAATTACACAACCCATTCCAGAATCAATTCAAGAACCTGAAGATTGGAGTGATGAACTCACGGCGGTAGAGCTGGAATTGCAACGTCTTGGCTGGGATCGCCATCAAGAGGGAATTTACCTAGAGCGGGCTTTTGCCCTTCCCAGCCGCAATCGCCTTGTGAACTACGCCGATCTTGTGATCTACCTCAAGGCCCTACGCACCCTTGAACCTCCATGCAGTGCCGCTACAGCTGCCATTCCCTTTTTACGCGCAGCCATGTTGAAAGCAAGCGATCAATTGCTAAGCCAATTGCAATGGGGGGCGGATCAAGGTCGCAGCTTTTTAGCGGAACATTTCGGCCACTCCAGCCGGCTACAACTTAGTGACGATCAGCTGCAGCAATTCAATGGCCTATTGCAAAAGCAGTTGC
>VFLB01000187.1 GCA_009914645.1 Synechococcaceae bacterium Bin_79_3 | reverse complement strand
TGGGCCCGTTTCGAGCTGGGGGAACCAAAGCGGTAGCGGGCTCCCAATAAATAACCATTACTACCTTCATAAACACCGCCATAGGTGCCGTAGGCACCAGAACGGTGGTGAATACGCCCCACCATCGACCATTGCGGGCTCAGCTCAACGCCTAATTCCACCGCTAGATAATTGAGAAATTGCGATGAATTAAGCCAGGAAACTTTTTCGTAATTACTAAGGGTGGAGTTAAAACTCACCCCTTCCACCACACCAAGGCTTAGCCAAGGCTGAATCCACCAACGCAAACCAATACCAAAAGTTACCTCCCAAAATTGTTGATTATTAATAAAGGCAAAATCTCTTTGATCTTCTGGAACCCCTTTGCGATAGCGCAGGTTGCCGCTGCTATCGCCTGTATGAAAAAACAAATTGCCGTCTAGTTCAAGATCAAATGGATCGGCATCAAGCAGCTTGCGATTAAAACCAATCCCCCCTAGATATTCAGGCCTTGGGCTACCGCTCACTGTAAAAGTTTCGCCAAAGGTGGCATCGGTCATCTGGCCGCCCCAGGCGGTGATCGCCCATGGGAACGGATGCCTACTCACAAGCGGTGGCAGATTGGGAGGGCATGAAAGCGCCTCCGGCTCTGGAAGTGTCGCCACACTCACAGGCGACACCTGCACCCCAGACTTAGGGGGATTTAGCTGCAATTCACGCTTTTGCTTTAATTCCGCTGCCACTGCTTCTGGGCTTCCCTGCAGGGGACCATCAGGATCGAGATCTAATTGGTTTGTGAGTAGATCAATCACCCCATAAACATTTTCTAGTTCCCCTTCCCCCTGAAGCAGGTTGTAGCGAATCTCACTGGCTTGAATGTATTGATTACCGCGTTGAAAAATTACAGATCCACGGGCCCATAGCACCCGGCTATTGGTGTCGTATTCGAGGCGATCAGCCTGAAGCCTGCCGCCTGCAAGCAATGCCACCACGTTGCCGGTGGCGACAAATCGCTGCAATTGTGCGTCGTAACCCTGCTGATCAGCCTTGAGCTCAAGCTCAAGCGGAGCCAGTTGCTTCTGGGCTGCGGCTTGAGGCGCAGGCTTGGGGGTAGCTACTTCCTGAGCATGGGAAACCGAAGCGCTGCCAACGCTTAGCAGCATTGCTACGGCTGCGGGCACCAGGTTGTGGGCGGTTAAGCGCTGCCTCAATCCTGGATAGCTTCAGGGGTGGCGATTTTGCCACGCCAAGCTGGCCTATTCATTCTTCTAGGTCCTTTCTGCTTGGTGTCCGGCTGGGATCGCTAGCCAGAAAACCAAACACAAAGATGCCAATAAAGAAGAAAACAACCGAATAAACAGAAATCTTGAGGGCGAGCATGGTCCAGCCGGAAAGGACAGGGATTGGTGCCGCACCCGAAGCGGCTGAGTCATCCTATGGGC
>VFLB01000032.1 GCA_009914645.1 Synechococcaceae bacterium Bin_79_3 | reverse complement strand
GGCTGCAACAACGCTTAGAGAAGCTTAAAAACTTTGCCCCTTTGGCCCAATGGCTTGCAGTGGCAGGTTTGTTAATTAGTTTTTGCCTGCTTTCAGACAAAGCTCCCTACCCACTTCCAGGAGTATTGCTGCCTGTTTTTGCCAGTGGGGTATTGCTTTGCTTTGGCGTTGTAGCCCCCCTCACAGCCTTAACGCAGTGCCATTGGTTGAGGGTTTTAGGAAGGATTTCATATTCGCTTTATCTTTACCACTGGCCTTGCATTGTGTTTTCCCGTTATCTCTTTGGAAGCCAATCTGGGTATTGGTTGCCAGCAGCGCTGCTTTCCACTGTGATTTTTAGCTGGCTTTCCTATCGCTTCGTGGAACAGGGCCCCTGGCGGCAGGCCTCTCTGGTGCAACTGGTTGTGGCTGGGGGTTTGGGCTTAGCCAGTTTGATTGGCTTCGAGAGCCAAGCGGAACGCCTGCGTAGCCCCCTTGGTTTGGCAACTTTTTCAGAATTGGCCTGGAATGCGAATGATCCAAAACCTATTTACCAACTGCTCGGCAGCAGTGCAAAAAAAAATAATGATGCTGCGGCTTTCTCCCTCACTCCTGCGCAAATTCAGCAACTAGCGCCCGGGCTAACCCTGCAGCTCAGCCTTGTGCAGGCGTCAAAAGTTAGCGCTTTGGATCCGCAGCAGGTGTTGCGTAGGGGGGGGAAGCGTTTCTTTGTTGTGGGTGATTCCCATGCCGGTTCTTTGGTGGCGGCGGTGCGCAGCATGGTGGCTGCAAAACCTGGGCTGGTGGGTTTGCTTGTAACGCCGCCTGGAATGGGGGGTTGTTCATTACTTTCTTACAGCTTTGATCTTTCCCGTTGCAGCATTTATGAAGCTCAAGCTCTTGCTTTAGTGCAGCGTTTTGCAAAGGCTGGTGATAGTTTGCTTTTGCCGAGTTTAAGGATGCCACGCTTATCGCCGCGGCTTAGTTTTGCTCCATATATCAATCCAAAAACTCCGTTAATGGGGCCAAGCTTTGAACCAGCGTTGCAGCAATTGCAACGCCAAGGGGTGCGCCTTGCCTTGCTTGCCCCCTGGCCTGTTTATAACGTTTTAGGTAAACAATGCCTTGGCTGGCAGGAAAAATTGAAACTTGAATGCAATCAATCGCGCCAGGATTTTGAAAAGGACCGAAACCCTGCGCTGCAGCGCTTGCGGCAGGCGCAAGCGCGCCTGCCGGGGTTGGTAATTATTGATCCCATTAATTTATTTTGTGATCAACAAAAATGCAGCAGCAGCCCTGGTGAGCTGCCTTTCTATGCAGATCACGACCACCTCAGCGCCTACGGCAGTGCAGCCCTCGGCCAGTGGTTGCAACACCAGCCTTAATTAATCAACCAATTTTATTGAATACGCTAAACATTGGTAGATACATTGCAAGTAAAATTGAGCCAACAATTCCGCCAACAATAACAATCATTGCT
>VFLB01000263.1 GCA_009914645.1 Synechococcaceae bacterium Bin_79_3 | reverse complement strand
GGCTTTGATCTCCGCATCAGCGAGGCGGAAGCCCCAGCCCTTAGTGCCTCCCTGGGTCTGCTGCTGGCGGGCGGGCTGCCATGGCGTCAATGCCGCGATCGGGTAATGGCAGCCTATGGAGTTGATAAGCGTCAACGCCGTGAAAAATTCGCTGCAGTTATGGCTGGCTTGCAAGATTACAGCGCTAATGAATTAGATATTGAATTAAGTGATCTTCTCGCAACATCAAACTCACTTGGAATAAAATTTGAAAGCGTTGATATATTACTCGAAAATTTGAGGCAAAATTAGTATTAATAAATAGTAAATAGTATAATTATTTTTTATTAATTCTTTTCAACTAGTTGGGATAGCGAGCAAGCCGTAATTTGCGGGCTAAGCCGAGGCGGCGTAGAAATTTAATGTGTTGCCAAGTGATATCAAATTCAAACCAGCGCAAGCCGTGGCGGGCCGAATGAGGAAAAGCGTGGTGGTTATTATGCCAACCTTCACCAAAACTAAGGATTGCCACCCACCAACAGTTAGTAGAGCGATCAGCGCTGTCAAAGTTGCGATAACCAAACACGTGGGTGGCTGAATTCACAAGCCAAGTTACGTGATAAACAACAGTGAGCCTTAAAGGTATGGCCCAAAGTACCAAACCCAATCCGCCACCGTGAATTTGATTTGCTTCGCCGAACCAGTAAAGCAACCCCCCTAGAGGCAGCTGCAGTAATAAGAACCAGCGGTCTAACCAGTTATAGAAAGGGTCGCGGCGCAAGTCTCCCGTGAATTTATCAACGTGTTGCAACACAGGGATGTTGTGAAGCATCCACTCGCTGTGGGCCCACCACAGCCCTCTGCCGGCGTCGTGATGGTCGTTTTCCTGGTCTGAATATTTGTGATGATGGCGATGAAGCCCCACCCACTCCACCGGTCCACCTTGGGCGCCCAAAGTGCCCATCAGCACTAGCAGCCTTTCCAGCCAATGGGGAGTTTCAAAGCTGCGATGGGCAACAAGGCGATGTAAACCGAGGGTTACACCAAGCACTGTTACCCAATACAGAAAGGCGAAAGTAAACACCCCCCACCAACTCCAGAACATTGGCAGCAGCGCCGCCACGGCTCCCACATGGTTGGCAAGCATAAAAAAGAAAGTACCTTTCTTAATCTTTTTTTGCCTTGCCGGTAACGGGCCGCGAGGGGCATAAAGCTTTTCCTGCAATTCCTGCTGGCTTAAAGCAGCTGTGGCGGAAGGGTGTGGTGCAACGACCAATTGAATCTCCAATAAAAACCCAGTTC
>VFLB01000314.1 GCA_009914645.1 Synechococcaceae bacterium Bin_79_3 | reverse complement strand
TGCAAAAACAGTGATGCTGTGCTTTTGGCAGCCATTGGCGCCCCTAAATACGACGCTTTACCTCGGGAGCAAAGGCCGGAATCCGGCTTGCTTGCCTTAAGGGCTGGCCTTCAGTTATTTGCCAATCTCAGGCCTGTAGCGATTGCACCGGCTTTGTTAGGAGCAAGCAGTTTGCGGCCTGAAGTGATTAGTGGAGTGGATTTATTGGTGGTGCGTGAACTTACCGGAGGGATCTATTTTGGCCAGCCAAAAGGCAGGGTGCAGCTAGAGAACGGAGAAGAGAGGGCCTTCAACACCATGACCTATTGCAGCTCTGAAGTAGATCGAATCGCCAAGGTTGCTTTTGAGCTGGCTCAACAAAGGCGTGGAGAGCTTTGTTCTGTAGATAAAGCAAATGTATTGGATGTAAGCCAGCTCTGGCGTGACCGGGTAACTGCCATGGCCGGTTCTTATCCAGATGTGAAGTTATCGCATATGTACGTAGATAACGCTGCAATGCAATTAGTACGGGAACCGCGTCAATTTGATGTGCTGCTCACCAGCAATTTATTTGGCGATATTTTGAGCGATGAGGCAGCAATGCTCACCGGTTCGATAGGCATGCTCCCCTCTGCTTCTTTAGGAAGTTCAGGCCCCGGTTTATTCGAACCCGTGCATGGTTCAGCCCCAGATATTGCTGGAACAGATGTGGCCAACCCCCTAGCGATGGTGCTATCGGCGGCAATGCTTTTGCGGATTGGCCTTAAACAAGAGGGGGCAGCCAAGGCCCTTGAAACTGCTGTTGAATCTGTGCTGGGAAAAGGTTTTCGCACCGGTGATCTGATGGCTGACGGTTGCAAAAAGATTGGTTGTGCAGCAATGGGGGAAGAACTGCTCAAGGCTCTTGCTTAGTCAACTGTCCGAATTTGGCCGATGCTCTGACAAAATTTGTTTAGTTAGTAGTGCTGCTGATGTCCAAGCTTCACCCAATCGTTGCCGTTACCGGATCCTCAGGAGCTGGCACCAGCACTGTTAAACGCGCTTTTGAACATATTTTCACCCGCGAAGGGATCACACCAGCAGTGGTGGAGGGTGATAGCTATCACCGCTACGAACGCGCTCCCATGAAGGAAGCAATGGCCAGCGCCTTGAAAGCAGGTGAAAACTTCTCCCATTTCGGACCGGAAGCCAACCTTTTCGACAAATTAGAAGAACTTTTTCGTAATTACGCTAAAAGCGGCGGCGGTGAAAAGCGCTACTACCTACACAGCCCCGAGGAAGCAGCTGAACATAATGCCCGCCTTGGCACTGAGTTGAACCCAGGCCAATTCACCCCTTGGGAGCCAATACCAGGCTCTACAGATTTACTTTTTTACGAAGGGCTGCACGGTGGAGTGGTGGGAGATGGCTACGACGTGGCAAGCCTTGCCGATTTACTTGTTGGTGTAGTGCCGATTACCAACTTGGAATGGATTCAAAAAATTCACCGCGATAATGCTGAGCGCGGTTATTCAGCCGAAGCAATCGTTGACACAATCCTGCGCCGTATGCCGGATTACATCAATCACATCTGCCCCCAATTCAGCCTCACAGACATCAACTTTCAAAGAGTGCCAACGATCGATACCTCAAACCCGTTTATCTGCCGCAATATCCCCGCCCCAGATGAAAGCTTCGTAATCATTCATTTTCGCAAAGGAGCTCGCGATAAGTTTGATGTTGATTTCACCTACTTACTAGATATGATTCATGATTCCTTCATGTCTAGCCCAACATCAATTGTTGTGAATGGAGGCAAGATGGGATTTGCGATGGAGCTTATTCTCACTCCCATCATTCATCGCATGATTGAACAAAAGCGCAAAAAAGCTTGATATTTTCTCTTTAAATTAGCTAGGCTTCAGTGGTGACAATTCCATCCTTTGCCATCGATGGCGCTTCTGGGCAATTCGATGCCGCGATGTGGCGCTGTCCCCCTGAACAATTAGGGAGAATGCTTCATATTGCCAGGCGCTTGTATTTGCATTATTTAGAACGCTGCGGCAGCCCAGAACCTTTAGGGGTTGTGATTGTTGCCGGCGGTAGATCAGCTCGCTTGATTTTTGAAGCGCCTGTTTTACTCCCCCAGGAGCAATTTGTGCCATTGGATTTGTTACGGCATAAGCCGCAGCAAAAAATTCGCTCGCGTCGATGACATCACAATTAGCGCTTACGGCAGCCTTATTTGGCTTGTGTGTTGGCAGTTTTATAAACGTAGTTGTGTGGCGCATCCCTAGGGGGGAATCATGCATTTGGCCGGGCAGCCATTGTCCAAAATGTGGCAAAAGCCTGGCATGGCATCAAAACATTCCGGTTTTGAGTTGGTGTTTGTTAAAGGGAAAGTGCGCGTTTTGCTCTAGCTCTATTAGCCCCATTTATCCGGCGGTTGAATTATTAAGCGCTGGGTTGTGGGTGCTGCTGGCACTCCCTGGGGTCGGTCGCATGGGGGCCCCTGATCAATTACTAAATCTTTTGGCTGGCGCAATTTTTGTGAGCTGGTTGCTACCGCTTGCCTTGATCGATTTGAAAACTATGCAACTACCTGAATCCCTTTGCAAGTGGGGGCTAATAACTGGTTTGTTATGCAGTGCTGGCCTCGGTGCATTGCAGGGTGCCGGCGCCGAGATGCTTTTGTATCACTGCCTTGCTGCGGTGCTGGGCCTGCTGGCTTTTGAAAGCGTTAGCGCTGGCGCCGAGAGAATTATGGGGGTGCCGGCATTAGGGCTAGGGGATGCGAAGTTGGCGGCGCTGCTAGGGGCCTGGCTTGGCCTCAAGGGTTTAGGGGTTGCGGTTGCCCTTGCTGTGCTGCTTGGGGCAATGTTTGGCGTGATCGGGCGCCTTAGCAGCAAACTTTCAGCTCGGGAGCCCTTTCCTTTTGGCCCTTTTTTGGCAGTTGGTGGATTTCTGAGTTGGCTTGCCTGCGACAGCTTTTGGGGATTTGTTATCAGCCCCCCCTTCAGGATCCTTTAATAGATAAGTGTTAGCAAGTCCATTGTGTCGCTGCTCGACTGGTTTGCGGATCGCCGTAAAACTGCCCCTTTAGTGCGGGCAGCGCCTGAAAATGACGAAAGCGATGGCTTATGGAGCAAATGCCCTGAATGTGCAGAGGTGGTTTACCGCAAAGATTTGCTAGCAAACGCAAGTGTTTGTTCTGCCTGCGGCCATCACCACAGGATTGACAGTGAAGAAAGGCTCAGATTACTGATGGATCCAGACAGTTTTGTTGAAATCGATGCGGCCATGAGCCCAACCGATCCACTCACTTTTAAAGATCGAAGGGCTTACGCCGATCGGATTCGCGATAGTCAACAAAGCACAGGCATGCGCGATGCCGTGGTTTGCGGAATCGGCAAGCTTGAGGGATTTCCCCTCGCGGTAGCGGTTATGGATTTCCGCTTTATGGGCGGAAGTATGGGATCTGTGGTGGGAGAAAAACTAACCCGTTTAATCGAAACAGCCACTGCCAAACGTTTGCCTGTTTTAGTTGTATGCGCCAGCGGAGGCGCCCGGATGCAGGAAGGAATGCTTAGTTTGATGCAAATGGCAAAAGTGTCTGGCGCATTAGAGCGCCACCGCAGCCAGGAACTTCTTTACATTCCATTGCTCACTCATCCCACCACCGGAGGAGTAACGGCAAGTTTTGCAATGTTGGGAGATTTAATCCTTGCAGAACCGAAAGCACTTATTGGCTTTGCTGGCCGCCGTGTAATCGAGCAAACTTTAAGAGAAAAACTACCCGACGATTTTCAAACTGCTGAATACATACAAGACCACGGATTTGTTGATGCAATTGTTCCCCGCACCAAACTGCGTAGCACTATGGCAAGTCTGCTGGAATTACATGGTCAAATCGCATGAAGTTTCTAAAGGAGCTTCTGTTTGCTGCTGCGTTGCTGTTTTTACTTAGTGTAATTCAGCCTTTGCCGGTGTTTGCTGGCCCGGTTGATTGGCAGGAGGTAGATCCCACCAGTGCTGGTCGCCAATGGTGGGACAAAGGCAGCTTGAGGCTTAACCGCAAAGGCGAATTAACAGTTTTAAGTAGATTTAGCGCCACCCCCGATGAATCAGGAAAAACAGCAACCGGTTCTCTTTATGTAATGGCTTTAGATTGCGATGAAAAGCTTTATAAAGATCTGCAAGTAAATGGATTACCGAAACCGAGGGCTGATTGGCAACTCGTGGGATCGGAAGATTTAATCGCTGAGGTGCTTGAGCAGTCTTGCGCAGAGGCCAGTAGCCAGGGATTAAGGGAGGCAAGCAAGGCTTGAAAGCTTCTCAATTAGGGGTTGCAATCGCCGGCTTGGGTTTTGGTGAAAAAGTTCACCTTCCGGCTTTGTATGCATGCCCTGCCACAACACCAGTTGCCCTTTGGCATCGGCAAGATGAGAAGTTGCAGCAATCTTGCAGCAGAACAGGGCTTTGGGGTAGCTCAAATTTCAAAGAGCTATTGGCGAATCCTGAGGTTGAAGCCTTAATCATTGCAACTCCCCCAGAAGCTCGCTTCCAGCTAGCAAAACAGGCGCTTCTTGCAGGTAAGCACGTGCTGCTGGAAAAACCAGTTGCTCTCAATTCCACAGAAGCGCTGCAATTAGAGCAACTAGCCCTTGCCCAGGGATGTTGTTGTGCAATTAATTTTGAATATCGAGCAGTGCCCGCATTTCAGCAACTAGCGGAACTGCTTAGGGCTGGTTGGATTGGGGAGCCGTGGCTAGTGCGTTTCGATTGGCTGATGGAGAGCCGCAGCGATCCAAAGCGACCTTGGAATTGGTATGCCCAACAGGAGTTGGGGGGCGGCGTTTTAGGTGCTCTTGGCAGCCACGCCTTCGACATGATGGAGTGGCTAGTGGGGCCGATCGTGTCGCTTCAAGCCCAGTTATCTGTAGCGATCAAGGAGCGTCCAATGCCAAACGGCAATGGTTTTGCCGTGGTGGATGCAGCTGATACAGCCCTAATCCAAATGCAACTGCAACCCCATTGGAGCGCTTCAAAGCAATTTTTATCTGCCCAATTAGCTCTTTCTTCAGTAGCCCGGCAGGGAAGGGGATGCTGGCTTGAGTTTTATGGTTCAGAAGGAACCTTGGTTTTAGGTAGCAGCAACCAAGCCGACTATGTGCATGGCTTTGGTTTGCAGGGATGCCGCAAAGGAGAAACGATGGCAGCCATACCAAAAAATCCGGCCTTTAGTTACAACCGCACCTGGGAAGACGGCCGCATCGCTCCCGTGGCTCGCCTCATCGGCTGGTGGGCGCAGGCAATTAAAGAAGCGAAACCAATGGTGCCGGGTTTACTTGAGGGCTTACAAAGCCAGATCGCTATGGACGCATGCCAAAGCAGTCATTTCAACGGAAACAGGGTTTTGCTTTAAATCAAAAAGATCTGAGCGCTAGAGGGGTTCACAACCGTCTAGCTATCAGGGCAAGACCCGCAAGACTTAATTGGATAAGCTTTACTTATCATTTAAGGTTATCCCCAGCTCCCAGGTCTTTTCCACAGCTTTAACCGGCTTTTCCCCAGGGAAATAGCATTTGTTTTTAAAAATCGCAGGCAGCGAGCCGGCAATCTCAGAATCCTGTGAAATGTAATTACGCATACCAGCTGCCCTTGACGAAGGCTGCCAGCCAGCCAAGCCAACTTGCTTCAAGTGTTTAGAAAGGCAAGCATTCAGTGATTGCAATTGATCTCAGCGATAAGACAGCTAATAGGAAAGCGATGCTTCCGTTTTGACGAAACCTCTGGAACAGTGAATGATGGTTGGAACCAAGTGAATTAGGAATTTGACAAGCGTTAGAGATGCAAACGTAGGAACAAGCAGTTTTGATGTGGTGAGCATGGAAGCAGAGTTGCCAGAAGCGTTATTTGAGCGCATGAGAGATTTTCTGAAAATTCATCCTCACTGGGATCAATATCAATTAGTTAGTTGCGCAATTGCAAATTTTCTATACCAGAATGGAAGCAATGATAAAACAGTTGCTCAACATTATCTAGACGGTATTTTTAATAAAAAATGACAATCAAATTTCGGTAGATATTACTGAGACATTAATTAAATAACTAATATCTTGAATATATAAAATATATAGAAATTTTGGTGAAATTGGTGGCGGGGGGGAGATTTGAACTCCCGACCTTCGGGTTATGAGCCCGACGAGCTACCAGGCTGCTCTACCCCGCGGAGTGATCACCAAGCCTTAATAATACGGTATCGACTCCCTAAAAGTAAAAGACTCAACGCAACTGACCGCGCACCTCAAGCCGTTGCCCTGCCATTGGAATCAAAAATTGTTGTTCCAATTCCTCGAGAGCTGACGGGGTTAACCAATCCAACTGCCTAAGCAAGTGCAGCGCCACCGCCCATTTCGCCCTGCTGGAGCCATCCTCCACCTTGATAGCCAAGCCGAGGCCTTCTCCCATGCGGGCTAAGCATTGAATCCCTTCTGCTCCGCCCTTACTTACGAGCAAACCGAGGCTGCGCCGCATTAATTCTGTATCAAACCTTCCCTCCCCTGCCACTAATTCTGGGTGGGCTTGCATCGCCCGTGCCAATCGCTCCAAAATGGCTGATTGAGCCCCACCGAGATGGGCATAAAGCAGTGCCATCTGACACAGAGGTAGATGCAGGGTGGGGGCGCCGCAATCATCGCAAGCAAAAACAAATTCCGCCGATTGAATTCCTAGTAATTCAGCCACTCGGTTAAATACCTCCTGCTGCAAAGGATGCTCACGATTTAAGTAGCCCTCCAAAGGCCACCCCATGCGACGGCAACTAGCCAAAAAGGCTGCATGCTTCCCGGAACAGTTGTGCTGCAGGGGGCTTTCTTTATCTAAGCCGCAAGGGCAACGCAAAAAACTCACATCTACATCTGCCCGCCATAGCACCTGAAAAGCTTCACGCGCTTGCTCCAAGGTGCCGTCGTGGGAGGCGCAAGCAATTGCCATAGCCCGATCACCACCACCCTGGGCATCCACTGCACCACTGGAAACAAAAAGCTGCGCTTGAAAAGGCTTCAAACTGGAGCGAATAAAGCTGAGGTGCTGAGGATCCCCTACCCGCATCAATAATCTGCCGCGTTGATCGGTAACTACCGCATGGGCCCGATGCAGGGATTCAGCGATGCCATTGCGTAAGAGAACCACCTCTAGAGGTGAAGTGCCCTGGCGACTTGATCCACTGAGCCCCATGGAGGAAGTCATATCAAATAAATAAAAAGTTAGGTTTCAAAGAGCCTGGCAGATGCTCGAGCCAAAGCAGAGCAGCACCAGCACCAACGTGAGTGCTTGGCCAAGACGCACCAAGATTGGTTTTACCTGATGTTGTGCCACCAATAAATCCTGCTGGCGCCAATCCAACGGTTTTTCCCATTCTTGTCCGTCGTACCAGCCCGATTCCTCATAGATGATTTTTTCTCGCACTAGGCGGCGCTGCACATAAGACCAACCAAGCCACTGGCGAGTTAGTAAAAGTAAAGGCAGAAGCAATGCCGCAACAGCTGCTGCAATTACCAGCTGCACTGGGTTATGGCGAAGTGGCACGCTGCCGGTGGCAACGATTATTGCGATCGGCAACAGCAAGATCCATCCACCCCCAAGGGCCGCAACCAAGCCTCCCAATGAATGGATAGGCCATCTAAAAAACCAGGATTCGCACAGCTGTTGATATTCCTGTAATGGACGCTGCTCCTGCGGCACCGGACAAACGCCCATCACGTAACAGCCCGATAATTAAGTGGTAGGGGTGAAAAGAATGGTTTCACCATGACCCCAAAAAGCCTCTAAATCGTAGTAACTGCGCTCCTGAGGGGTGAGTACCTGCACAATTAAATCGCCGTAATCAAGTAATACCCAACGACCTTGGGTAACACCCTCACGCCTCAAGGGCAGCCTTTCACAATCCAATTCCAGCCGATCTTCCACAGAGCGCGCAATTGCTCTCACCTGCACATCAGAAAGGCCACTGCAAACCACAAACCAATCCGTGAGTGTGGTTACCTCTTCCACCCTGAGCAAACGAATATCTACCGCCTTACGGTCGTCGGCGGCTTCGGCCGCGAGGCGTGCCAACGATTCGCTATCCATACACATTCTCGCTGGAAACTGAACGGCTACTGCCTTGTTGCTGAGCCATATCAGCTCTTGCTTTGCCAGCGCTTTTACGCAGGGCTTCGAGGCGATCTTCAAAAAAGCTGCGTTGGCGTTTTTTACGGGTTTGCTCGATCCGTTCCTTTAATGCACCCCCCAAACTTTTGTAAGCGTTGGGAAGGGTATAGCCAAAACGGGTGGCAAGCCCAATGGCCCGTTCATCGGCTGAAATTGCATCCCGCAACCGTTTTTCAGAATTGTTTTTTAGATAAAGCCGGTAACCGGCAAATCCAGATAATCCCACTGCTAACACAAGTAAAAGGCCGTCTTGCACCCACAACTCGCCGATTGCACCACCAAGACCGATTGCAAGTGCTGCCATTTCCCAACCATCCCGTGGAATGGCATCGTTTTGGATACGGCCCACCTCATGCCAAAAAAGAAGGTTGCGGTGATCGAGAGCTAGTTCGTCCCATTTATCCAAATGCAACTGGATTTCCACTTCATCTCTACCAATTTCCTCGAGGCTGATCAAGGGAGGATCTGCGGAAGCAGCTGCTTCAACAAACACCCAACTCTGCATCTCTGGCGGCAGCAGCCCCTTCAGGCGCTGGAGCTCACTCATGAACACAGACGTTTAATAACGTCGGATACAACCCACAGCGTAGCGACCCCTCTGCTTCGGGTGCTGGTGGGTTGGCCGACAAGGTGAGATGCTGTGAACGTTTTGCTGTAATCACCGCCCATGCCCCGCCGCACGGATTTGCATCGGATCCTGCTGCTGGGGTCTGGCCCCATTGTGATCGGCCAAGCATGCGAGTTTGATTATTCCGGAACCCAAGCCTGCAAAGCATTGCGAGCAGAGGGATATGAAGTGGTTTTGGTGAATTCAAATCCGGCTTCAATAATGACGGATCCGGATATGGCGGACAGAACCTATATCGAACCACTAACGCCTGAAGTGGTTACCCAGGTGATCGAAAGGGAACGGCCTGATGCGCTCCTACCCACAATGGGCGGACAAACCGCTCTCAATTTGGCGGTGGCACTTGCCGAAAATGGCACGCTTGAACGCTTCGGAGTTGAACTAATCGGCGCAAACCTGGAGGCAATTCGTAAAGCTGAAGACCGCCAATTGTTTAAACAGGCGATGCAACGAATTGGCGTAGATGTATGTCCTTCGGGAATAGCTACAACTCTTAAGGAGGCAGAAATAGTTGGAGAAAGTATTGGCGGTTATCCCCGCATAATTAGACCTGGCTTCACCTTGGGAGGGGCGGGTGGTGGCATTGCTTACAACCCCGAGGAATTTATTGCCATCTGCAAAAGCGGCCTAGAGGCCAGCCCGGTATCTCAAATCTTGATTGAACAATCACTACTGGGATGGAAAGAATTTGAACTAGAGGTAATGCGCGACAGTGCAGATAACGTTGTAATTGTGTGCAGCATTGAAAATATTGATCCGATGGGGGTTCACACAGGAGATTCAATCACCGTTGCCCCAGCTCAAACTCTTACAGATCGGGAATATCAAAGGCTGCGAGATCAATCAATTGCAATTATTAGGGAAATCGGCGTTGATACAGGCGGCAGCAACATCCAATTTGCTATTAATCCAAGCAATGGAGATGTAGTTGTAATTGAAATGAATCCAAGGGTGAGTCGCAGTTCAGCGCTTGCCAGCAAAGCAACGGGCTTCCCAATTGCCAAAATTGCAGCGCGGCTGGCTGTTGGTTATCGGCTTGATGAAATTATTAACGATATCACCGAAAAAACACCTGCCTGCTTTGAACCAACCATCGACTATGTAGTAACTAAGGTGCCTCGTTTTGCCTTTGAAAAATTTAGTGGCAGCTCCTCTGTGCTCACCACCTCGATGAAATCTGTTGGGGAAGCGATGGCGATTGGTCGTTGTTTTGAAGAATCTTTTCAAAAAGCCCTACGCTCCCTTGAAACTGGCCATAGCGGCTGGGGTTGCGACCGGCCAGAAACCAGCTTTAGCCCAAGCGAGCTGGAAAGGGAACTACGCACCCCAACCCCTGAACGTATCTTTTCAGTGCGCAGCGGCCTAAATCAAGGGCGTACTGTGGCTGAATTACATCAGCTAAGTAATATTGATCCCTGGTTTCTAGGTAAACTGGAAGCTCTACTAATTAGTGAGAAACGCCTGCTTCAAGGTAAAACATTAGCTCAGCTTGATGCAGAAGCTTTACTGGAACTAAAGCAATTGGGTTACAGCGACTGTCAAATCGCCTACGCCACAGGGAGCGATGAACTTGAAGTGCGCAGTAGGCGCCAAAAACTTGGTGTTGATGTTTTATTTAAAACCGTTGACACCTGCGCTGCTGAATTTGCCTCCAGCACCCCTTATCACTACTCAACCTATGAAAGATGTTTAGAGCGATTAAATAGTTCGGGAGATTTGGAAGTATTAGCGCCTAATACTGAGGTGCAGCCGGAATCACGGCGCAAAGTGTTAATTCTTGGCGGCGGCCCCAACAGGATCGGCCAAGGGATTGAATTCGACTACTGCTGTTGCCATGCCTCATTTGCACTGCAGGCGGAAGGATTGGTAACCGTGATGCAAAACAGCAATCCTGAAACCGTTTCCACCGATTACGACAGTAGTGATCGTTTGTATTTTGAACCCCTCACTCTGGAGGATGTGTTGAATGTGATCGAGGCTGAACATCCAGTAGGGGTGATTGTGCAATTTGGCGGCCAAACCCCACTTAAACTCGCTTTACCACTACTTGCCTGGCTTGAAACTGATGCGGGCAAACTCACTGGTACAGAAATCTGGGGCACTTCTCCGCGCAATATTGACCTAGCGGAGGATCGTGAACAATTCGAAGCTGTATTACGTAGTTTAGAGATACGGCAACCACGAAATGGCATTGCTCGCAGTGAAAAAGAAGCAATCGCAATCGCTGAAAGAATTGGTTATCCGGTGGTGGTACGCCCCAGTTATGTACTTGGTGGCCGCGCGATGGAAGTTGTTTTTGATAGTAAAGAATTGGATCGCTATATGCGCGAAGCCGTGAAGGTAGATCCTAATCAACCAGTTTTGATAGACGAATATCTTGAGAATGCAATAGAAGTAGACGTTGATGCTTTATGCGACAACTCAGGCGCGGTAGTAATTGGCGGTTTGATGGAACATATCGAACCTGCTGGCATTCATTCTGGAGATTCAGCCTGTTGCCTACCCGCAGTGAGCTTAACAAAAGATTGCTTAGCAACTATAAGAAATTGGAGTATTCAATTAGCCAAACGTTTAGAAGTGCGCGGTTTAATAAATCTTCAATTTGCCGTTAAAGATCATCAAGTTTTTATAATTGAAGCAAATCCAAGGGCATCTAGAACTGTTCCATTCGTAGCAAAAGCAACCGGGCTGCCGTTAGCAAAAATTGCCAGTCAAATAATGGCTGGCCGCAGTTTGAATGAACTTGGTGTATTAAATGAACCCCAACCCCCTTTGCAGGCGGTGAAAGAAGCAGTTTTGCCTTTTCGCCGCTTCCCCGGCGCCGATTCACTGCTGGGGCCTGAGATGCGTTCCACCGGTGAAGTGATGGGAACAGCTTCTAGTTTTGGTATGGCCTACGCGAAAGCTGAACTGGGGGCAGGCGAGGTTCTACCCACCGCAGGCACTGTTTTTCTTTCCACCCACGATCGGGACAAGCAAGCTTTAAGCGCTGTTGCAAAAGACCTAGCCGCCCAGGGTTTTGCCCTGGTGGCCACCACTGGCACCGCCCGCCACCTGAGGGATCAAGGATTAGAAGTGGAAACTGTGCTCAAAGTGCATGAGGGGCGCCCCAACGTGGAAGACGCCATCCGCTCCGGCCAAATTCAACTAATCATCAACACCCCTATCGGGCGCCAAGCCACCCACGACGATCGCTATTTGCGTAGAGCTGCCCTCGATTATCAAGTGCCCACTGTTACAACACTTGCAGGGGCTAGAGCAGCGGTGGCGGCAGTGGCAGCTCTTCAGGGCCAGAATGAGTTACCAATCAACGCCTTGCAGGATTTGCATCGCGAATCGCAACTACCCACAAACAATGACAATCAGCAGCCCCACAACTAACGCGCCAATTCCTGGCAGCGACTGCACTGCCCTATTCAGGGCCGCCTATGAAAATCGCTACACCTGGGAACCGGATTTCGGTGGCTACAAGGGCCGCTGCACCTGGGAGCAGGGCGACAAGCGCGTTGAGGGCAGCTTTGTAGTTGGCGCCGATCTCAAGGCAACTGTGGAAGGAATTAGTGATGAAGAGATCCACAAGGCGATGGCCTCCCAGCTCTGGGAAGTGGCGATCCACCGGGTGCGCCGCAGTTTTGAGCAAACCCACGGCTCCAATAGCTTCAGTGCCGGTAACACCGACACAATTGGCACCGAAGTAATCGTTGGTGGAAAAAATACCGGTGATCTTTATCGCATCAAAAATGATGTTGTAACAATGGTTCATCGGCATATTCACGGCACGGTAGTAACTATTTTCACCGAAAGCACCACCGACACTGGAAGCGGTTACTTAAGCCACAAATACACAAGCCAGTATTCGGATCCCGCTAGCGGGGAATTAAAGGGCGCCATAAGCCGTTTTACCGACACTTTTGTGCCGCTTAACAACTCTGGCTTATGGGTATTGGGCGAACGTGTTGTGGCTAGCGATGCCCATGGAGACATCCCAGCCAGCGAACAGCGTTTCCTATTTGAGAATCTTGAGGCTCTTTAGGGAAGTTCTATAGCGAGGTTATTGAGCAAAGTTAATAGTTATTCACCCATTGGGTCGATTGTTTTGAGGCGTTCATTTAATTGCAACGCCATCGACTGACGACCCACTGCCAACACCTTCAAGGTGTCCTCATGGAGCCGCAATTGAGCGTCAGCCACTTGCATACCACGAACTAATTCCTTTACGTCGTCAGGCAAGTTGTTAAGGTCGTAGCGCTTACCTTCAAACGTGAGTACAGGATTTTCCTGGTCGCCGGAGTTAGTCATTGAGGCTTTGATCCTTAGTTTGAGGAGCCTAGTTAATGTACCGGGCGTTGGGGACGCTTAAAGAAAAACATCAACAACGGGCCCACTTGAGCCGTTTCG
>VFLB01000208.1 GCA_009914645.1 Synechococcaceae bacterium Bin_79_3 | reverse complement strand
TCAACAAATAATAGATGCGGTAATTGCTCAGGGCAATTTAAAGAGCCTTAATGTTTTAGGTTCTCTTTTGGTTGCCATGGCCGTAGCGGAAGCGATTTTAGGTTCTTTGCGAACATATTTATTTAGCGATACTACAAATAGAATTGATATTTCTCTTGGATCTACAATTATTGATCACTTGCTCAGATTGCCGCTCAGCTACTTTTCTAAACGCCCTGTGGGAGAGGTATCCAGCAGGGTTAACGAACTAGAAAAAATTCGGCGTTTTCTTACAGGCACGGCCTTAACTGTAGTGCTTGATTCGGTTTTTTCAGTTATTTATATTGCGGTGATGTTGCTATATAGCCCAATCCTTACTCTATGGGCGTTGGGAGTTATTCCATTTTTTATTGGTTTAACAGCCGCCGCTGCACCGGTAATTCGTAAGCAGTTGCGAGAACAAGCGGAATCTAATGCGCAGGTGCAGAGCCACTTGGTCGAAACACTTGGTGGTATGGAAACTGTTAAGGGCCAGGGGATGGAATTACATAGCCGTTGGCGTTGGCAACAGCTATATGGTGGTCAAATAGCGGCTGGTTTTCGCAATACGATTACCAGCACTGCCGCAGGATCTGCATCTCATTTTCTTGAGCAACTATCAGGCTTACTTGTTTTATGGGTTGGAGCAGGATTGGTATTGCAAGGCAAGCTAACTTTAGGGCAATTGATTGCATTTAGAATATTATCTGGATACGTAACAAGTCCTTTGCTTAGGCTTGCAACATTATGGCAAAACTTCCAAGAAACCGCCCTTTCACTTGAAAGACTTTCCGACATTGTTGATCATCCTCAAGAGATCGAAATCGCCGGAGAAAATCTGCCCCCGCTTCCGCCTATAAGCGGTGCGATTAGCTACGAGAGGGTGAATTTTCGTTTCGCTAGTAGTGGGCAACTGCAATTACTAAACGTTGATTTCAGTATCCCTGCAGGTAGTTTTGTGGGCATTGTTGGCAGTAGTGGATCTGGCAAAAGTACTTTGCTTAAATTACTAACTAGGCTCTACGATCCCCTTGATGGAACAATTCGGTTAGATGGTAATGATATTTCGAAAGTAGATTTATATTCCCTGCGCCGCCAAATAGGAGTTGTGCCCCAAGATAGCCTGTTATTTGATGGCACGATTCAGGAAAATATTTCGCTAACCCGCCCAGATGCTGATTTCGAAGAGATAACAGAAGCAGCAAAAGTTGCCTGTGCTCACGATTTTATTCAGCAACTACCAGCCGGTTATAGCAGTTCGGTTGGTGAGAGAGGATCGGGGCTTTCGGGGGGGCAAAGACAACGTTTAGCGATTGCTCGGATGATACTCAAGCAGCCACGTTTGCTAGTTCTTGATGAAGCCACTAGCGCTCTAGATGTTGATACAGAGCAACAATTAACCCGCAATTTAAGCGCTGCCTACAGGGGGCGTACTGTTTTATTTATTACCCATCGCCTGGGCAATCTTCGCCATGCAGATCATATTTTAGTACTTCACAATGGAGCATTGGTTGAGCAGGGCCCCCACGCTGAATTGATGGCCATTGGGGGGCGATATGCCACCCTATTTCGTCAGCAGGAGGCTGCATTGGTATGAGCAATTTAGTACGCCGCGATCCATCTGATCTTCAGGAAATTCGTTTAAGGCCTTCACCGCGCTGGAGTAAGGCAGTTATTTGGGCTTTGATTGGCACAGCGAGCTTTGCCTTTATTTTTGCTTTACTAGCAAAGATTGATGAGGTTGTTGTTGCTCAAGGTGATTTAGAACCAGCCGGTGCTGTTAAGCCAATCAAGGCATTTCAAACTGCCGTTGTTGAAGAAATCTTTGTTAAAGAAGGTCAATTGGTGGAGCCGGGTCAACCATTGATTCGCTTTGATACTGATAAATCAGTTGCACAAAAGAGCAATGTAAATAGGCAGCTTGGCCTCGAGCGTCAGAGAATTAATGAACAGGCAAATTCCAGTGAGGCTAGAAGGGATAATCTGAGGGCTAAAAGACAAAGTTTGATTTCGAAACGAGATAGTGAACAGCTTTCTCTAGCTAATCAGGAGGATATCCTGCAGAGGCTTGAGATTCTAACCAAGCAAGGGGGAATGGGTTTAGTTCAATATATGCAGGAGAAGGATAAGGCGCAGCAAATGCGCTCTCAAATTGCTCAAACCCAAGCTGCTATTCGTCAAACTGATGCCGAATTAAATGAAGTTAGTTCAGAGCTTCTTAAGCAACGTAAAGAAAGTGAT
>VFLB01000182.1 GCA_009914645.1 Synechococcaceae bacterium Bin_79_3 | reverse complement strand
TGCTGCTCATTAATGCTTCACCAGTGCTATCTATGCCCATCAAGGCCTCGATACGCCTCAGGCACTCACCAACGCTCACAGCTGTTAGATCAGTAATGCCAAAGGGGCCAATTCGCACTGCGAGGGCTTCGGCTCGAAGTCTTTTACCAGCGCAGCTGACGCATGGCACTAAATCTTGAAATTTTTCTAACTTTTGACGCGCCGATTCTCCACCCGCATCAGTTAATTGCCGATCTAAAATTGTTAACACCCCTTCAAATCTACGTTCGTATCCTTTATTTTTACTATATCTACTATCAGCTTCTATCGTTATGGGTTCTACAGTGCCAAACAACAAAGCCTCCTGTTGGGTGCGGCTTAGATCTTTCCAAGCAGTTTTTAATTCAAACTTATAAGCCAACCCCACACTATAAAGCAGAGAAAAATAATAACTACTATCTTTTTCACTCCAAGGTGCAATGGCTGAATACACAGGTTGGCTTGGATCAGGCACCACCCTTTGTTCAGTAAATTTACGTAGAAAGCCGATACCATGGCAATCGGGGCAGGCGCCATAAGGGCTATTAAATGAAAACAACCGTGGTGATAACTCTTCCATCACCGCCCCATGCACCGGGCAGGCATAGTTTTCTGAATAAAGTCTTTCTTGCTCCACCCCATCAGGTAAAGCTTCACCCTTTTTAGGAACCACTTCCACCAAGGCCAGCCCGTCACCCCGTTTCAAAGCGGTACGCAAAGAATCGGTTAAACGTTCTTGCACCCCATCACGGGCTACTAAACGATCTACCACCACCTCAATGCTATGGGCGTGGTTTTTATCTAGTTCAATATTATCTGAAAGTTCCCTCACCTCACCGTTAATACGAACTCGGGCAAAACCCTCTGCAACTAAGCCGCTTAATAATTTGCTGTGGGTACCTTTTTTACCCCGCACAACAGGAGCTAATAGTTGATATCTGCAATCATCAGGCAGCAGCAATATCTGATCGACCATTTCATCGATCGACTGAGGCTGTATTGAAAGATCGCACTGAGGGCAATGGGGTTCACCAGCCCTTCCAAATAGCAAGCGCAGATAGTCTTGAATTTCCGTAACCGTGCCAACGGTGGAACGGGGGTTATGGCTTGTGGATTTTTGATCGATCGAAATCGCAGGTGATAAACCTTCAATCGCATCAACATCAGGCTTATCTACCTGCCCCAAAAATTGCCGGGCATAGGTGGAAAGGCTTTCCACATAACGACGTTGCCCTTCAGCAAAAATAGTATCGAAAGCAAGAGAGCTTTTACCGCTGCCGCTCACGCCAGTAAAAACCACCAAGCGGTTGCGAGGCAGGGTGAGATCTACATTTTTGAGGTTGTGCTGGCGGGCGCCCCGCACCCGGATTACCTCGCCTGTAATGGCCTTGGCGCGAGCCATCGGAGAGGTTCAACAATTTGTGATTCTAGGCAAATGCGCCCCGTTCAGGCGAGCCTTTGCTGCAAAAGGCTGGCAGCAAAGCGTCTGGCCTCACCACTATCACCACCGGCCAATTCAGCTAACTCCTTTTCACGATCCTGGGGGTTCAGCAATGGCCGCACCAGGGTGCGGGTTACACCGTTTTGCACTTCTTTTTGCACCAGCAGATGCTGATCTGCTGCTGCTGCCACCACCGCTTGATGGGTAACACAAAAAACCTGTCGGTGTTTGGCTAAACGCCGCAACAGATCCGCCATAGCCACACTTACCTTGCCACTCACGCCACTATCGATCTCATCAAATACCAGCGTTACCCCAGCATCAGCTTCGGCTAAACAGGTTTTTAAGGCCAGCAAAAATCGACTCATCTCCCCCCCTGAGGCCACCTCTTGCAAAGGTGCCAAAGGTTCCCCTGGATTAGCGGAAAATTGAAATTGCACTGTTTCAGCACCTTCTTCTCCGGGCGAACATGGATCAAGCGCAATTGCAAAGCGCACCGCCGGCAAAGCCATGGGTCGCAACGCCTGCATCAACTGCTCTTCAAGGCTGCGAGCTGCTCTTTGGCGTTCACCGCTAAGGGCTGCGCAGGCCTGATCTCGTTTTGCCCGGCGTGTTAATTCCGCCTCTTCCAGCGTTGCCAATCGAGCTTGCATTCCAGCTTCAAGCAATTGCAGGCGCAATTGGT
>VFLB01000333.1 GCA_009914645.1 Synechococcaceae bacterium Bin_79_3 | reverse complement strand
CGCTGCAATTGCAACGGATATGGATCAAGGTTTGCCACAGCTAATAACCATTCCGCCCCTTCCCTTGTGGCCGCAGCAATGCTTGAGCCATCGGCTAATTCATAACAAATAATCCCAGCTACTGGTCCGAGTGGATTTGGTAGATCCAGCAGCCGTGATCCATTTCCAGGCTGTAATCCACCCACGGCTGAAAGTCCGCTCCATTGCAACCATTCACCCCCCGGTACCCATTCCCCTATTGGCACCAATCGATGTTTATCAAGCCAACTTTTTGGTTTTAAATTTCCTGCTGGAAACCACAACAAACTGCTGCGATCTTCAATTCCTTCACGCCTAAAACCACCACTAATTACAGCTACTTTTTTTGAATTTGGATGTTCGCCTTCAGGCAAAGCACCCTCTGGTAGCACTACAGCTGCAGAGCCATCAGCTTCTGCTAAACGAATCGCATCGCCGAGCAAGTAACGCTGCTTTTGTTGCATCTCCCAATTGAACTTTTCACGGGTGGGTAATGCCGGTTGCACCACCTCCAGCTGCAATTTTTGGCTGCTACCCACATCACTATTCAAAGCAAGGGCAGCAGCACCAAAACCATGGGCTGCAAGCACCGTAAACAGCAGCAAAGGCCAGGCTTGCCGCCACAGCAACCAGCTGATCATCAGTTGCACCGCAGCAACAAATCCTGCTCCGCCAAAAGCGGCCAAGCCAGCCAGGGGCCTATCTCCTGGTAATGCAGACGCACCAAGGCCAAGCCAAAACAAAGGCCCTTTTGCCAGCAACACTTCCATCAGCCCCCACAACAGGGCCGCAAAACAAGCGCTGCACAAGTGCCGTGGCCCCAGCTTTTGCACCAAGCTGCACCAAATCGCCACCAATAACGCCGCTGCTGCTGCACAGATCAACAGCAGCAAAAGCACCAAAGGCAAACTCAAAACAGCAGGCACCCCCAACCAGGTGAGCGGATGCAAGGCCAGCAGCCAGCGATGACTCACCAGCACCGCCGCCGCACCCCAAAGAGCTCCGCCGCCAGGCCCGAAACGCCAAAGGGGCAGCAATGCAATCCACATCAACCATGGCCAACCAAGCGGTGGCAAGGCATAACCGGCTAGAGCCCCTGCCGCTATTGGTAGCCAGCCGCACCATCTAAAAATTATTAGCCAATCCTTAAGCAGATTGGCCCCGTTCCTTAGCCCGCCAGATAGGTAATGCTTCATACATTCGCAGGTGTTCTCCGATGCATCGGCGATGGTTGCCAGCCCCCAGCGCGACGATTTGGGTTTAAGGGAACTGCTGGAAACCAGCTTTAGTAAACGCAATTTAGTTCCTATGCCCGCTGGCAGCCAAATACCACTCCTTAAAGACCACGTGTGGTTAGTGGTGCGTGGCATGACAAAGCTGGTTACTTCGTATATGAGTGGTGATGAAGCCCTGCTGGGTTTAGTTGGCCCAAATGAACCATTTGGTGAACCACTCAGTTCCGTTGCCCCATACGAAGCAATAACCCTCTGCGACAGCGATCTGCTCTGCTTGCGTTGGGATGAACTGCTACAAGATCCCTGCCTGTGCCGCGCGATGTTGCTGGCCATGGCACGCCGCTACCGCCAGAGCGAAGCTTTATTGGCCTTGATGGGTTTAAGGCGGGTAGAGGAGCGTTTGCGCGGTTTTCTTGAACTACTCGCTTTGCATTACGGCCAAGCTTGCGAGGGCGGCACCCGCATCGGTTTGCGCCTCACCCATCAGGAGTTAGCCAGCAGCTTGGGAACCACCCGCGTAACAATTACTAGATTTATTGGTCAGTTGCGAGATGAAGGCTGGTTACTGATGGAACCTGGTCGTTTTCTCGTGGTTAAGGCCAAGGCCAGCTAAACCATAGAAAGAAGCTTTTGTTGAATGGATTCAGCTAACCCCCTCCAACAACTACTAGTAAGGGGTCTTGGTACCACCAATCTGGTGCTTGAGCGCTTGAAAGCCGTAACCCAAGATTGGGTGCTCAGCGGTCGTTTAGATCCAAATCAAGCCAGTGCCCTTGTAGATGAGGTGGCTTCCGCTATGCGTGGTGAAAATCCAAGCGCTGAAAAGCAAGCAGAGCGACAGCTAGAACGCAACTTTGATAACTTCCTCCAAGACGTGGGGCTAGCGCGTCAAAAAGAATTAGATGAATTGCGCGGCCGCATCGATCGGCTAGAGCAACAGCTGCGTGAGAGCACCTGACAGAATCCCATTGATTCAAAAAAGCTGCCGCCATGCGCGAGATCCTTATCAGTTCAGCTGTATGTGTTGCCTGCCTCTTGGTAGCGCTTGCAAGCCAGTTGATCTCACCAACCGCCATGGTTAATGCTGCGGCACCAATAACCCAAAGCCGTGCCGCCTTTGAGTTAGATCCAAACGACCCCAACCCAAAATTATTTGCTATGGCACCTGACGTGGCACCTGGAGCTGCATCTGACAACAGTCAAATAGCCAAGGGCAAGGCTGCCGATCTACTTGGCTCAGATGATCTTGTTGCAGCTAAAGAGCGCACTACTCCATCTGGATTGAAAATCACCGATATCACGGTGGGCACTGGCGCAGAAGCCAAAAGTGGCGACAAAGTTTGGGTGAATTATCGCGGCACTCTCACCAACGGCAAAGAATTTGATAGCAGCTACAGCCGTAATGAACCCTTCAACTTTCCCCTTGGTGCCGGCCGCGTAATCCGCGGCTGGGATGAAGGCGTTGCCGGAATGAAGGTTGGCGGTAAACGCAAGCTGGTTATCCCTCCAGATCTCGCCTACGGCGAACGAGGTGCGGGTGGGGTAATACCCCCCAATGCCACCTTGATATTTGATGTTGAACTGGTGAAGATCACACCCTAAATACGTAGGAAAACCAGTCGCAATCGTTAGTATTTAAGCGTATTAATCCTTTCCTCAGCTCCCAACTCAATGGCCCACACCCTTGCAGCCCTGCCTTACTCCCTCGATGCCCTCGAGCCCCATATCTCCCGGGGAACCCTCGAATTCCACCACGGCAAGCATCACGCTGGTTATGTAACCAACTTGAACAAGCTTGTAGAAGGTGGAGAGCTTGCTGATAAAAGCCTAGAAGAAACAATTGCCGCTGTAGCCGGCGATGCCAGTAAAGCTGGCGTATTTAATAATGCCGCCCAAGTGTGGAACCACAGTTTCTATTGGCAGTGCATTAAGCCCGGTGGTGGTGGAAAACCCAGCGGTGCTTTAGCCGAAAAGATTGATGCCGATTTCGGTAGTTTTGATGCTTTTGTTGAGCAGTTCAAAGCTGCTGGTGCAACCCAGTTTGGTAGTGGATGGGCCTGGTTAGTACTAGATGGCGGCACCTTGAAAGTTACAAAAACTGCCAATGCGGATCTTCCACTAGCCCACGGTCAAACAGCATTGCTCACGATGGATGTATGGGAGCATGCATACTATCTTGATTACCAAAACCGCAGGCCTGATTACATGGCTACTTATCTTGATAAGTTAGTAAATTGGGATTTTGTTGCTGCTAATTTAGCTGCGGCTTGATTTAACTAATAACCGTCTCTGGTGGTATCCACATAGCATCACCATAAGAAAAGAAACGATAATCCTGCTCAATCGCTTCTTCATATAGTGCCATTAACCGCTCGCGGCCAATCAATGCACTCACCAACAGTAGAAGCGAACTTTTGGGCAGGTGGAAATTAGTTAATAAGCCTTGCACTATAACAAATCGATAGCCCGGCTGGATCACCAAATTCACCGGGCCTTGATGTGTCTTTAATACTCCATTATTCAATTGAGCTACCGCCTCAAGGCTACGTACGCTTGTTGTACCAATAGCAATTAATCTACCTCCTCTTTTTTTACAAGCCTCCACAGCCGCCACAGTTTCGCTT
>VFLB01000078.1 GCA_009914645.1 Synechococcaceae bacterium Bin_79_3 | reverse complement strand
GAACTTACCTGTGGCTTCCGCTCTACGAATAAAGTCTTGTGCTTCTTCGCCGAAGGCACCAAGGCTTAAGCCGCCGCCGCTTACATCTAATAATTCCAATTCCAATCCCCCTTCTGAGCCAAATCCCCGCACCGGTGGCGGTTGGCTTAAGTTCACTTTGCCAGCGCCTTTAAGTGCTTTTCGCAGCGGTAGGTTTAATTTTTCTATTACTGCCGCAGTGCTTTTATCGTTTCCATAACCTCTTTTGTCTAATGGTTGTAGCCGCAGAAAAAATACACCTTTATTTGAGGCACTATCACCAAAAGACCTGCCGGCATAAAAATTACCCACCCTTATTAACGGTTCTTTTTCTACCACTTTGCGGATTTGCTCCATTGCCTTTTCAGTACGTGCAAGTGATGCACCTTCAGGTAACACCAACACCCCACGAATTTGGCCATCATCTTCTTGGGGTATGAAACCGGTTGGTAGGCTTTTAATTCCGATGCCAGTGGCAAGTAGCCCAGCTAATAAACCGATAATTACTAAGCGTCGCTTTTTAAATGTATATTCCAGGGCTTTTTGATATGGATTTTGTAGTTCTAATAGCCAATTCTCACTGCGTTGAAGAAATTTATGAATGGTTGCCAATGGTTTAGGCGCACTGCCAAAATTTTGAGAAAGTAAGATGGTTGATGCTACAGGTGTAAAGGTAAGGGCATTAATCATTGAAATTAGAATTGAACTACCAATCACAACAGCGATAGGTTGATATAATTTACCCACTGATCCAGGCATTAATAATACGGGCAGAAATACCACAACAAGCACTAAGGAAGTGGCAATCACAGCACCGCTTAATTCCTGCATTGCATTGCCAGCTGCCTGGCGTGGGGTTTCGCCAAGTTCAATGCGGCGCCCAATATCTTCGCTTACAACAATCGCATCATCTACCACTACTCCTGATGCCAGCACAAGGCCAAATAAGGTAAGAGTGTTTATAGAACCATCCATTGTTCGTAGTAAAATAAAGCTGCCAAGTAATGACACTGGCACTGCAATAGCAGTTATTACAGCCAAGCGCCAATTGCCCAGCCCCAGTAGCAAAACAATAAATACTAATATCACCGCATCTCTTAGGGCATCAACAGCATGGTGGATATTTTCGCGTACATTATCCGCCACATCAACGATGGTTTGAATCTCTAAACCCGGCGGCAGATCTGGTATAACCTGCTCTAATAGCAATTCCACAGCATCACTTAGCTCGAGGGCATTGCTACCGTCTCGTTGAAAAATAGACAAGGCTACGGTGGATTGGCCCCTAAGGTTGCGGGCACTACTGTTGTAGTTTTCATCACCGAGGCTAACTCTACCAAGATCTTTTAAACGCACGCTGTTGCCATCGCCTAGAGGTGCAACTATTAGGTTTTCAATTTCTTCTTGGCTACGTAATCGACCCTCCATGCGTAGGGGCAGGTTGTATTGCTGATCAGCAGGGCTTGGGGCATCTCCTACCTGCCCAAGCGCTGCAAGTACATTTTCTTTTTGCAATGCAACACTCACATCATTAATTGTGAGCCGGAAGCGATTTAATTGATCTGGATTTAGCCAAAGTCTGTAGGCTAAATTCCCGCTTCCAGTGAGACTTACATCACCAATTCCTGGCAATCTAAGTAAGGGATCGCGCAGATATCGATCAACCCAGCTGCTGATAAATTGCTGGCTATAAAGTTTGCTTTTATCACTGAAGCTAAGCACCATCAAAAGATCGGTGCTTGTTCGCCTTACTTGTAAACCTTGGCGTATTACCGATTGTGGTAATTGACGCGTAACGAGATTGGCCTCGTTTTGCACATTGATTTGATTTAATTCAGCGCTACGGCGATCTTCACCGATTGCATCACTGAAAGTTAGTTCAACACTTGCACCATTTGCGGTGCTAGCTGAGCGGATTGAATCAAGCCTTTCAAGGCTATTGAGTTGTCGCTCCAGCAGGGTGGTAACACCCTGCTCCACCACTTCAGCCCCCGCACCGGGGTAGGTGGCCCGCACCGTTACCTTGCTTGGGGCAATCGGCGGCAGGTTTTCCACCTGCATGCCAAGCAGGCTCACCACCCCTGCTAAAACGATCAAGACGCTGAGCACCAGGGTGAGCAGCGGCCGTTTCAAAAACGGATCAGAAACTGACATCAGCAGGAATCCCTGCGCTAGTTATCTGATCTTGTCAGCGGAAGGGGGGCTTTGGGTTAGCCCACGCTCCAAACACCACCTGCGATGTTCACCAATGGTGAAACCAAGGCAGTGCCAGCAAGGAACCAGGCAAAGGCAGCTCCACCGCAACCACCTAACCAAAAGCCACTGGCAAATTCGGCCCAACCAGCTTTGGTGAACAGGTCGGCGGGAGGGTTGTCGATGGTGGCATCAGGGGGTTGCACATTCGGACCCCTGCCGGCGGTGCCATAAATCGATAGGCACACCGTGAGGATTGAAACCAAGCCAACGGCAGCTAGTAAGCCAGCTGTAGCGGCGTAATCGGTGTTGCGCAAAGGGCCGCAAACACTGAAGGGTCCGTAGAGGAAGAAGCCATGGGCCATGCCCACTTCCAAGCCCCTGCGGTTAGGGGAAAGGGATGGACGATAGGCGGGTAAGGCGTTCAAAAAAGCCTTAGTGAACCAGCTGCTGTTAACAGGCGTGGCCAGATTGCCGACGCAGGGGTCGGCGACAGGGGTGACAGTCATCTCAATCGCGAGCCTCAATCACATTAAAAAGCAAAGCCATAACCACTGCAGGCAAACCGATTCCTACCAGTGGTATGAACACCGAGGGCATCCAGGCTGCGGCAAATTCTCCCGTCATTGGTTGAAAACACCTGTGAGAACATCAAGAGCTAAAGCTCTAGCTCTCGGACTGTACGAACCTCAATCGCCCAGGTTCATTTGCCGGGCTTAGGCGTCATAAAAATTCAAGCTGCACTGCCCCTCAAGGTGGCGCGGATTCGGTAGATGGGGCGTCCTTGGCTTTCGTGATAAGTGCGCATCATCAACTCTCCGAGAAGGCCAAAACAAAAGAGCTGTACCCCCGCCAAAAGCAACAACACGCAAAGGGTGAGCAGCGGCCGATTTGCGATGTTGTTGCCCAGTAATTTTTCGGCCACAAGCAGCAAACCCATCAAGCTGCCCGCCACGATTGCCAATAGCCCCCAAAACCCAAATACATGCATGGGTCTGGTGAGGAAACGTTTCATAAACCACACCGTGAGTAAATCCATCAACACACGAAAAGTTCGATCGATTCCGTATTTACTTTTGCCGTAGCGGCGAGGTTGATGATTCACCTTCAGTTCTGTGATCCGCGCCCCCTCAATTGAGGCCAAAGCCGGCAGAAAGCGATGCAATTCACCGTAGAGATTCATATCTGCAAGCACTTCACGGCGATAGGCCTTTAAGGAACAGCCGTAATCGTGTAGCTGCACATCAGTAACTGATGCGATTAAACGGTTGGCCAGTTTTGAAGGAAGTAAACGGCTTAAGGCGGCATCTTGACGTTGATGACGCCAGCCGCTCACCAGATCAAAGCCTTCCCGCAACTTGTGCAACATCAAGGGGATGTCGGCTGGATCATTTTGTAAATCACCATCCAAAGTAACGATCTCTTCCCCTTTACTTGCATCAAATCCAGCGGCCATTGCAGCTGTTTGGCCGTAGTTGCGCCGCAGCAACACAGCCACTAATTCAGGTGTGGTTTCGCTTAATTGGGTAAGCACCTTTGCAGTTCCATCGCTGGAGCCGTCGTCTACCAATACAAGTTCAAAAGTTTCGCCCAAATGGCGCATGGTGCCGAGCAATTGAGCCACCAGCAGCGGCAGGCTCTCCTCCTCGTTAAACAGAGGTATCACCACGGAAATGGTCACGGCTGGAGAAGCGTTAGGGAAGGTAACTGCCATCGTGGCAGCGCTGCACTCTGCCAGCACCACGTATTTCTGCCCTGTAATGGCTGGCAACAGGGTGCTTATCGCTTGCCCATAAGGCATCGATACCGATGCCATTACGGCCATGGCTTATCCCGGAGCTATGCAAATATCTGCCGTTTCCTAGATGTAGCCCCACGTGGCTGCAACGTTGGGGGTTGCCAAAAAAGATCAGATCTCCGGGGGCCAGCAAACTGAAGCAGGTGTTGCTAGTTGCTACGGCATTACAGAAGCGCTCTTGTTGATAGGCATCCCTTGGAATCCAAACACCAAGATCAGCAAACAAACGTTGAATCAATCCTGAGCAATCGAAATCTGGCCCCACACTGCCGCCCCATAGATAGGTATTCGGAATTGCCATGGCAGCAATTGCGTTTGCTAGCAGCTTTGGTATGAGGGCATCGATAGCAGGGGCGTTGAGCTGCCGGGGACGCCCCGCCTCACCGTTCACCTCAGTGCCAACTAGTCGTTGCGGTTCGATCCAGCCGCGGTAGCCATCTTCTTTTAGTTGCACCAACTGGCGCCGCCCCTCTGTTGGTGTCGCCAAAATTTTTAAACAGCGGCCAGGCCAGGCTTGCGTGGCAAGCCCCATGCCCCTTGCATTGCTGTAGAGATCAAGTGGGTTAGTTAATTGCCAGCAGCTGAGGGGCTGCAGGCTTCGATTTGGCAGGCTGACTAGGGTTTCCATAGCAATGTGCCTTTGCAATGGCGTTCTACAGCCAGGATCCACAGCTGGGGGAGCAATTAAGCACTGCGCTTGCTGAAATAACAGAGCTGGCGCCGGAAGAATTAAGCAATATCAGCGCTACCTGGGTGGTTTACAACAATTCGCCAATTGATATTGCCTCTTCACTTAACAACGAAGACTTTTGGCAATTACCCATAAAAGGGGCGAGTTATCAGGGGCAGCAGTTGCGATATCCCGCCAGTGTGGTGAAACTTTTTTATGGCGCTGCGATTGAAAGCTGGTTAGCCCGTGATTTATTGCTAGATGGGGCAGAGTTGCGCCGCGCCTTCAGGGCGATGTTGCAAGATTCAAGTAATGATGCCACTTCATTTGTGGTGGATTTATTAACGGGTACAAGCAGTGGAGCTGAGTTGCCTGAAGATCCACTTAATAGTTGGGCGCGCCAACGCTTGTTGGTTAATCAATGGTTTGAGAAATTGGGCTGGGCGGAATGGGAGGGTTGTAACGCCTGCCAAAAAACTTGGACTGATGGCCCCTACGGCCGCGAACACCAGTTTTATGGCCCTAATAAAGAAAATCGCAACCTTTTAAACACTGATATCACGGCTCGATTGCTCCATGCCGTGATTGCTGGTGCCTGGCAATCGCCACTGGCAGGAGCCAGGCTTCGTGGTGCGATAGCTCGCAGTTTGGATATTGCTGATCGCAAGGCTGATCCGGAAAACCAGGTGGATGGCTTTTTGGGGGGAGGACTGCCAGAGGGAAGTTGTTTATGGAGTAAAGCTGGCTGGATGAGTACGGCGCGCCACGATGCTGCCTACTGCGAGGTGCCGGATTGCCCACCTTTTATGTTGGTAGTTTTTAGTGAAGGCCGCCAATGGGCCGCCAATGAACAATTCCTGCCTGATCTAGCAACCAAGCTTTGGAAAATATTGCGCTGATCGCGTTTTGTTATAATAAATTTAATTAGTGTTGTGCGATGGCTATTATCCCCCGTTGGCGTTTTATGAGTGATGAAGCAAAGGCAATTGCAAAACGCACCGCTATTTCTGCCGTTGTGGTTATTTTTGCATTGTTGATTTTTAGGGCGCTTTTGCCTTGGGTCTTTGGGGGGCTTGTTGCTTGGTGGGTTTGGAAAGCAATTAATAAATAAGATTCGAAAAAAGATTTAAAAATTCTACAGATTGATACCAATAATATGGGTTGTTGCAATTGAATCAATATTGTAAACCGCCACTTTAACTAGCGCAAATCCAGTAATTTTTTTATATTTTTCTTTATAGTTCGAGATCAACGTTGCTACATCACCCTGTTCATTGCAATAGAAAAATTCATCACCTCCGGAACCTCCAATGCAAACGATGGAGTGATTAGCATTTGGTTCTAAAGGCGCAAATTCCCTGGTTAATCTTGATGCCATAATTTCAATTTTACAAATTTAACTGAGTTGTAATTATGCTGTCTGTTGATCTTTAGCCCAGATTCGCTCGAGGGTTTTTCTAAAACCTTCTACGCCTTGGGATTTAACAAGCACGTGGCGGCGAAACAGGCTGGTAATACGCCAAAACTTGATTCCAACAGCAAACGCGAAAACCGCCCAGGGCAGCAGCATCCAGAGAGGATTATTCATATAAGTGCCTGAGATACAAAACAAATCTAAGTGAATTACAAAAATAAAAGGTTCTAAGCGGTTGTGAGGCCGCTTAGAACCTTCTTGATGGTGGCAGGCGCTCAAACCCTCAATTCCAGTTCGAACCCCGCTAGTGCGCCGAGCGCTGCTTAAACCACAGTGAGGTTGGTTAGTAGCCCTGTGTAGCCGGTGATTTCAAGGATCGAGTCGGTGTTGGCATTGAAGCCTGCGTTGTTGTTATTCAGAGCCAGGAAGGTGCGGGTAGTGGCGCCATCAAGGTAGGTGAAGCTAGCCGCACCGTTTCCAACAAAGGTGGCGTTGGTTAGAACAATGCTAATGGCGGCTTGGGTGAGGGCGCTGACAGCGCCAAGTTCCCGAAGATTGGCGGCATTCACGTTGTTGGGACCGTCGATGCGGTCTGTGCCGATCGCCAGGTCGGTGATGCGATCAAAGGACGCCAGCCGGGAATCGGCGAGAGCGAAGCGGAAGGTGTCTATGCCGGCGCCACCCGTAAGCACATCGGCTCCAGCGCCACCGATGAAGGTGTCGTTTCCAGCGCCGCCGGTAAGTGTGTCATTCCCCGCCAAACCTGAAAGGGTGTTGTTGCCGCTGTTGCCCGTGATGGTGTTATTGAGAGCGTTGCCGGTGCCATTTATGGCCGCAGCGCCGGTGAGGGTGAGGTTGGTGTAGCTAACGGCGAGGGTGGCAGTGGCTGCGGTGGAGAAGGTATCAGCGTTGAGTGGCGTGGGTGTGGTCGCCATGTCATTGCCGACGAGATCCTGAACAACGCCAGTGGCGTCATTACCAGCAGTGAGGTCTGTGTAGGCAACCGTTAGGACTTGTGCGCTGGTGGGTATGACGGGGATAGTGAGTAGTAGCTGAGTTGGGTTCCCTACAACTGGAGTAAGGGCAGAGACTGCTCGTACCACGTTTGCCACCGTTACCGTGAAGCGATTAGTGGTGGGCAGGTTGATTGTGTCAAGTGCTTCTGAAAACTGGAGCAGCACCTGATTGCCGGTGACGGTGATGCCGGTAATTGTGGGTGCTGTGGTCTCGGCTGTAGGGATGGTATCAACGCTGTAGTTTGCCGTTGTGGCGGTTACGCCTGTATTACCAGCGAGATCGGTATAGCTATTAGCAAGGCTGAGGATATTGGTGGCATCTTCTATAGCTGTTGCTGGCGTAAAGATGCCAGTCCAGGTGATGTTATCGGCAGACGTCATCACCGATAGCGAACCATTTTGAGCAGTGATATCAGCGGCGCTACTAAAGCCGCTTACCGCTTCTGAGAAGACGAGCGTAACGGTAGCGGTATCACCAATTATGAGAGCGGAATCAGAGAGTGTGAAGGAGCTAACGGCAGGAGCGAT
>VFLB01000304.1 GCA_009914645.1 Synechococcaceae bacterium Bin_79_3 | reverse complement strand
GATCAAGGTGGTTGTATTGCCACCAGCGAAGAAACAACACACACGGATCCAGTAATCGAAAAATTTGGTGTGCAGCATTACGCAGTTGGAAATATGCCCGGGGCCGTACCCTTTACATCTACCGAAGCATTAGTAAGCGTAACTTTGCCTTACATAGTTACAATCGCCGGCCGCGGCCTTACCGAAGCGGTAACAGAAAGACCGGAACTTTTATCAGGTTTAAACACAATCGAAGGTTCTGTGTGTCATCCAGGCGTTGCAAAAGCTCTTGGTCTTACACCGAGGCACCCTATGGCCTGCTTGCGATAGCAATTGACTTATTTGCGATAGCAACTGGCCTATGCAAACTTTTGGGGTTGATACCTTCCCGTAGCGCTAACACCATGCCTGCAGCTTCGCTGTAACTACTGGCATGCAAAACACTGTTTTTAATTTCGTGATCAGTGTCACCCCAACCCAGTGCCGCAGCTGATACCTGCAAAATACTTTTATTACTTTCAACAGCAATAACAGGTATCTGCCGTTGCAAAGCCTGCAATACCGTTTCACCCCCCAGCGCCCCAGCTGGCACAACTACTGCCCCCACCTGTTCAATAGCCAATTCATCTGGCTGCCAAGGATTAGTAGCAAGTTGAAAATTTGGGGCTTGGCTTAAACCCACTAATACACAAGGTAAAAATGTATGACCTAATTCTTCTGCAGCAGCGCGTGGGTCTAATTCATTTATTGGAGCTAAAGGAGCTAAGGCCGGGGCATGGGCGCAAGGAATGCCAAGCTCTCGCACCAGTAGGTGGCTAATCAAAGCCTCAGCACCCGCCAAAGCATCAACCCCAGCACCGCAGCGATAGGCCTGCAGCTGGCTGTTGTCCAATTCATCAGGGAAGCGTGCCACCACCGCAATAGCAGTGGCACCAGCAGCTTTAAGTTGCTCGCCGGCTTGAAGTAAGCGGTGCGGATGTTCAAGTTCACCCCAGCTGCTGCCACTAGCTCCTTGGCAAACACTTACGCCAATAGACCCGTCAGTTACCAATACAGGACCAATGTCCAAACCAAGAGTGGCGCGAGCAGCATCAAGCACCTGTAGATGCCTTAACAAAAGAGTTGCTTCGATAGCAGCATCAAAAAGAACACCGATGCGTTGTGCTCTGCATGAACTCAAGCGCCAATACCCTCGCGCAAATGCATCGAGGGCCCAGCCCTCTACGTAATGAATGCGCCGATCACTCCAATAAAGGGATGCCCCGTTAAGCACATTGGGGTGGCTAATTAAGCAGCCGCTGGCAGCAGCAAGCAAACGGGCTACCGGCAGGGCATCACCGGCAAATCCCCCCTGCTCGCAAGCAATCCCAGTGGGGATAATTAAAATTGTTGGGAGGGGTTTGATCACACAATTAATACCGCCTCCAGCTGCAACCACTGCACTTCAGCCTGCACTTCAGCTGCGGTAATCGCCCAGCGCAAAGGTTCGCCACGGCTAAGCAACGCACCGCGACAACAATCAGCGGGATTACTACGCCATTGCAACAGGGGAACCTCCAATTCCAACTGAATAGATAACAATTTCAGCACTTTTGATTTGGCACTGATTGTTTGAAGCTTTTTATTTGAAGCTTTTTATTTGATAAGGGATTCATTTTTGATACTTGCCAAATTGAGCTTCGTAGAGGGCATCCTCCTGACCAGCTAACAATTGCAGATCACTGCGCGGGTAAGCAACACACATCAAGGCATATCCCTCATTTCTTAGTTCCTGCTTCACTCCCATCGCATCAGGCTGAAATACATTGCCGGATTCAATCCGAGCCGCACAGGTGGTGCATACACCGGCGCAGCAGGAGCTTGGTAAAGCTATGCCAGCGGCTTCTGCTGCGGTGAGAAGAGTTTGATCAGCAGAGCAGCTAAAGGATTCAAATTGCTCCTTGATGCGAATGCGTATCGAAAAGGTGGCGGCCATAAAAAGCTTTAAGGCATTGGCAAACTATCTTGCCGCAGTGGTACCCAAAGGCTGGGGTGTGGCGGCAGATATTCCGCTGTGGTAGGGCCCGGTGGAGCGGTAAGAACTAAATCAAAACTAATTGAAAATCTTGTATTTTGGCTGAGATTTTCGAGCACGGCATGTTCAAGCTTGGCTGGAAACAACACCAACAAACCAGCCTGAGCTGCGATCTGATGTTGATGAACGTTTAAAACAGAGCTGGAGTCAAAGGGCGCGTCAGAACCAACTGCCATTCCAGGAATTAATTCATTTAAGGGGCTGGGATTAAATAACTGCAAGGCACCGCATTTACCGCTGCCATCTCCATTTAAGTAATAAACTGCACTTAAATGGGCATTAGGATGATGATGGCAGCCGAGTACTTGACCAGGATCACTAATCACTGGCCAGCTGCGTTGGATATGAACAGATAAGCAACCGGGTTTAAACCCTAATTGCTTTAAATAAATAGCAACATGGTTAGCAAGTTGATCAACTAGCCAGGCAGCATCTTCACAAAGATGAAATTGATGTAAGCCATGAAGATCACCAGTCCAAGCGCAACCCTCTTGGGAATTACCTGTTGCGGAACCACGCCAAAGTAGCATCTGCTGCAGCAATCTTGCGGTATCTAAAGGATCAGGTTGCAGTTGAGCTGTGGCAATTGCAACTGGAAATAAAGGAATTATCAATTGCTGCTGAGGCTTCACCTTTAAGCCATTGCCGAAGCTCCTCCCACAACCTCTAAAATCTCTTGGGTAATCGCAGCTTGGCGAGCTTTGTTGTAATCAAGAGTAAGTGATTTGGCAAGAGTTTTAGCGTTATCACTTGCATTATTCATCGCTGTCATTCGACTTGCCAGTTCACTGGCAGAAGCTTCCTGCAATGAGCGCAAAATTTGATTTTGAAGATATAAAGGCAACAGTGAATCAAGCAATTCGCTGGGGCTTTGCTCAAAAATAATATCTGATTGGAGTTTAGGCTGAGTGTTGGCTGAAGTATCGCGTTCCACAGCAAAGCCACCTTCTTTTGATGTGAGCCGGAAAATCTCATCGTCAGGCTTTGAGATACCTTGCGGATCAAGGGGGAGCAACGTTTGATAAACAGGGGTTGTATTCACTAAATTAATGAATTTAGTGAAAATTAATTCCACCCTATCAGTACCACCACCAATGAATTCAGCTAGTAATACCTGAGCAATTTCACCGGCTTCAACTGCGGTGGGAACTTGATTAAGCCCTATAAAACTATTCACAATTGGATATTTTCGATTGCGGAAATAAACATCAACCTTGCGGCCAATGGTAATTAAAGACAACTCATGCCCAGCAGCCTTCAACTCAGCAAAACGCTGTTCTGTTCGTTTAATTATGTTTGCGTTGTAGCCACCGCATAAACCACGATCACCGGTGATAGCCACCAAAGTTATATGGCGAGGCTCCCGGGTTTGCAATAAAGGAGTATCTGCAACTTCAAAACCCATACGAGCTTGCAAACTTTCCAAAACCCTTGCTAAGCGATCAGCAAAAGGCCTAGTACGCAACACCTGATCTTGGGCCCTGCGCACTTTGGCTGCGGCAACTAAGCGCATTGCCTCGGTAATTTTGCGCGTATTTTTGACCGAACTAATGCGATCGCGAATATCTTTTAGGTTTGCCATTTTTTAATCCTCAAGCCGCAACCATAAGGCCGGCAACAACTTCCTTGATCGCAGCTTTGAGAGTTGCCTCCGAAGCATCACTCAACACCTTCTCAGTTTGCACTGCGTTAATGTATTCAGCTTGGCTAGATTTGAGGTATTCCCGAAGTTCCCGCACGAACTCAGAAACCTTTTCAACGGGCAATTCGTCTAAATATCCCTTAGTGCCGGCGTAAACGATCGCTACTTGTTCAGCAAGAATCAGGGGGCTGAATTGGGGTTGCTTAAGCAGCTCTCTCAGCCGCTTACCTCTACCTAATTGGGCTTGGGTAGCAGCATCTAGATCAGATGCAAATTGCGAGAAAGCCGCTAATTCATCAAATTGAGCAAGTTCCAACTTCAATGTGCCGGCAATTTTTTTGATTGCTTTTGTTTGAGCAGCGCCGCCCACCCGGCTAACAGAGATGCCAACGTTGATTGCAGGGCGAAGGCCAGAGTTAAAGAGGTCTGAACTTAAAAACACCTGGCCATCTGTAATCGAAATAACGTTGGTGGGGATATAAGCGGAAACATCACCTGCTTGAGTTTCGATGATAGGCAAAGCGGTCATGCTGCCCTTACCCATGGCATCAGATAATTTTGCAGCGCGCTCTAACAGGCGGCTATGGCAGTAAAAAACATCACCTGGATAGGCCTCACGACCTGGGGGGCGGCGCAAAAGAAGCGACATTTGACGATAGGCCTGAGCCTGCTTGGTGAGATCGTCGTAAATCACCAAGGTAGCTTTGCCTTGATACATAAAGTGCTCAGCGATAGCAGCACCGGTGTATGGAGCAAGGTATTGCAAAGATGCTGGTTCTGAGGCGCTAGCAGCAACAATTACGGTGTAATCAAGGGCACCTCTTTCGCGTAGCACTTCTACCAAGTTGGCAACTGAAGCTGCTTTTTGGCCGATAGAAACATATACACAAACAACATCTTCACCTTTTTGGTTGATGATGGTGTCGATCGCAATTGCACTTTTACCAGTTTGGCGATCACCAATTATCAATTCACGTTGTCCCCTACCGATGGGGATCATTGCATCGATGGCAGTAATGCCGGTTTGCATCGGTTCGTGTACCGATTTGCGCTGAATGATGCCCGGAGCCATCGATTCAATTAAGCGAGAATCGGTGGTAGCAATTTCGCCTTTGCCATCAAGGGGTAAGCCAAGCGAGTTAACAACTCTTCCGAGCATTGCTTGCCCTACGGGCACTGAAGCGATCTTGCCGGTGGCTTTAACAGTGCTGCCTTCTTGAATTCCAACCCCTTCCCCCATTAAAACAACGCCAACGTTGTCATCTTCCAAATTGAGGGCTAATCCTTCGGTGCCGTCTTCAAAAACCACAAGCTCACCAGACATCACCTGGTCGAGGCCATAAATGCGGGCGATGCCATCGCCCACCTGCAACACGGTGCCCACGTTGCTCACCGAAACAGATTTGTCGTAGTCCTCAATTTGCTGCTTGAGGATGGCGCTGATCTCGTCGGGACGGATGGAAACCATGGCAGGAAAACGGAGTTAGGGGGAGGGGAAAGGAACGGGAGAGCTGGGTAACTGAAACTGTGGGATCAGGCGGCCCGAGCCAGGGACAGGCCAAGACGCTTCACCTGACCAAGCAGGCTGGCATCAATTACCTGAGAACCAAGACGCACCACAAAACCACCAATCAAGGTGGAATCCACATTGATATCAACCTCTACAGAGTTGGTGCCGGCTAAAGCCTTCACCTTCTCAGTAAGTTTTTGCTGTTGTTCCGTAGATAAAGCCGTGGCGGATGTAACCGTTGCGAGGGTGATGCCCCGCAACTCCCTATAAAGCTCAAGGAAACGACCAAGCACAGCATCAAGGATGCCGATGCGCTGGCGATCAACCAATACCTTGAGCAAATTCAACATCGATGGGCTGATTTCCGAGCCAAAAAGAGCAACTAAGGCATTTTTCTTACCGTCAAGCGATAGCACAGGTGATCGCATCGCCCCTTGAAGGTCTGCGGAGCTGTACCAAGCTTCCAATAAAGATTTGGCTTCTAAAGCCAACTGATCAGCCTGGCCAAGGCCATCACCCACCTGCAAGAGGGCGTCAGCGTATGGGGTTGCTAGTGAATTAAGAAGTGGCATTGGTTTATCCGAGTGCCTCGATGGAACGGTCGATCAACTTGGCTTGGATGGATGCGCTGAGCTTGCCTGGTAGGGCTGCAATTGCTTTTTCAACCGCAGATCTGGCTGTTTCAAGCCTTAGCAATTCCACCACTCTGGCTGTTTCAGCACTCAAATTGGCTACAGCATCTTGTTTGATGCGAGCCATTTCTTGGATGGTGCGCATCTCGCTATCTTCACGGATAGCCATTGCCCGCTGCTTACCATCACTAAGAATTTTTTGAGCGGTTGCTTGAGCTTGCGCCAGTTCAAGTTGCCCCTCTTCCAATGCCCTTGAAGCGATCAATAAACGCTCTTCAGCGTCTTTGAGATCCGCAAGGATCGCTTCACGGCGACGCTCGAGAATGCCGCCAAGGAATCCCTTTAAAAACCACACCAACACCACGATCACAATGATCAGGTTGATGATGTTGGTGTCAAAAATGTTTGTGTTGAGGCTAAACCCTTCGGTTGCCAGCAACAGTGGAGAAATACTTGTCATTAGGCTGCCAGCAAGCGATCAACTATCACAGCACCAAGCTTCGTAGCTTGAATGTCGATGCCAGCAAAAGCTTCAGCTTTTTGAGCTTCCACTTGAACTCGGGATTTCTCCTTAGTGGCATTTGCATCAGCTTGAGCAAGAGCTAGAGCATCCCGGAAGAGACGATCTACCTCAACTTCTGCTTCTTGAATAAGAGCTTGCGATTGCTTGCGGGCCTCAAGAAGTTGCGCCTTGAGTTCCACCTCCAAGCGTTCAGCTTGGGCAATCTTTTCTTTCGCCTGGGCGCGGCTTGAACTTATGAAACCCTCGCGCTCTTCCACGGCTTTCCCAACAGGTTGGAAAAACAGAGCATTGAGGATAAAAGTGAGCAGCACCACTTGCACTGCCATCAAAGGCAGGGTGGCGTCTAAATCGAACAGACCGCCCTTGGGGGCAGCTGCTTCGGCCAGCATTAGCCAGCTATGCATGGAACCGGGCGCGCTGGGACAGGGTTAATGATGCTGAGGGGGCGAACAACGCCCCCGAAAGGCAAGCGATCAGCCGGCGAAAGGATTCGCAAACAGAAGCACTAGTGAAACCACCAAGCCATAAATGGTGAGGGCTTCCATGAAAGCGAGGGAAAGCAGCAGGGTGCCGCGAATTTTACCTTCGGCTTCAGGCTGACGAGCGATGCCTTCAACAGCACCACCGGCAGCGGTGCCCTGGCCGATACCAGGGCCGATAGCGCCAAGGCCGACGGCAAGACCAGCGGCCAAAACGGACGCAGCGGAGGTGATGGAATCCATGGTGGAACAGATGGGGTGGTGCGCTGGGATAAGCGCGGGACTAACTGAAAATTGAACCTGCGACTGGGACGTTGGTCGAAGACCTAACGGGTGCGACTCAAAGTCGTACCTGCGCGCAGGAGGTCTAGCAGATCGTGGGTGCGACCCCTAGTGTTGCTCTTCGTGAACAGCCTCACCGATGTAATAGGCGGCGAGAGTTGCGAAGATCAAAGCCTGAATAGCACTGGTAAACAAACCAAGAAACATTGCTGGAAGTGGTACCACCAATGGAACTAGAAAAGCCAAAACAGCTACTACTAATTCATCGGCAAGAATATTGCCGAATAATCGAAAGGAAAGAGATAAAGGCTTCGTGAAATCCTCAACGATCTTGAACGGAAGCATGATCGGAGTTGGTTCCACGTAGTACTCGAAGTACCGCAAACCCTTTCTGCTTAAACCTGCGTAAAAGTAAGCAAGTGACACCAACAGAGCCAACGCAATTGTGGTGTTGATATCTGCTGTTGGAGCACCGAGTTCTCCGCTTGGTAGATGAATAAGTTTCCAGGGGATCAAGGCACCTCCCCAATTGCTCACGAAGATAAATAAGAACAGCGTGCCGATGAAAGGCAGCCAATCTCGGTATGCCTTTTCGCCGATTTGGTCTCTGGCTAGATCACGTAAGTAATCCCAAAGAAATTCGAGCAGATTTTGCACACCGCGCGGTTCGCGCTCCATCTTGCGGGTACCCACCACCACAAGGGCGAGTAGGGCTCCGATAACAATCCATGAACTCAGAAAAACCTGCCCATGCAGGTTGAGTTGGCCAACTTTCCAATAGAGGTGTTTGCCAACCTCGAGTTCGGCAAGGGGGAGGTTAAAAGGCACCAGAACCTAAGCGTTTGAGGAGGGTTGGAATGAATTATTCAGAGGGCTTTTCGATCCAAAGATCAAAAGCAGTACTGATAATTACCGCCGGCTTGTAGATCAGAAAACCAATCAGGGCCGGGAAGAGTTGCATCAAGGGCCAACGGGTTGAAAGCAGCACCAGCGCTACGGGTACGAGCAATTGGATTTTCCCCACTTGCTTATTGGTTCCACCCAACTTCTCAACCGAACGGGAAAGAAGAAATAGGTAAACCAAACTACCCACAGACCCGATGGCCACACTCAAGGCTGTGGAGCTACTAAAACGCCACCCAGCCAATATCACCGCAAAGGCGGAAAGCCCAAGAGTGAATAACAACAAACGCTTCTGCAAGCGCCTGTATTCAGCCATTGGATCAACTACTGGTGCGGTAACGAGTACCTCACCAGTTGGAGCTCCATCTAAAGAATTCGGTTCAGGTAGCAGTCCACCCTCGGCCGGAGCTGATGGGGAAGATGCCGTTGACGACACGAAAACTTCAGTGGCAAAGGCTCGCGGAATCTATCACGGACCTTTAGTTTTCCAAGCCCAACAGCAGCACCCCTGCCCCCCAAAGGCCGCGAGCAATT
>VFLB01000195.1 GCA_009914645.1 Synechococcaceae bacterium Bin_79_3 | reverse complement strand
TCTTGCAACGAGTTGGTTTTTAGCTGGAGCTGTGTTAGCGCAACGTGCTGATGTTGCAGCTGAAAGCGAAAACCAATTAGTGGGTTTGATCGGTTTATTAGTTTTAGCGACGGTTTCAGCCACAGAAGCAGGCTTTGCTGTTAAAAAAGCGCGTTTAGTTGAGCTTTAATTCCTTTTGCAACTCTGGTTTTTTGCACTATGAAATTGCTGCATAGCAAAGTTGGTGAACTCGAGGCTTATCGTTTTAACGCCAATGATCATTGCCGCCTTGCAATCCTGGTAGATCCTGAAACCTCTGGAGGGGCCTTTACTTGGTTTCTTGAAATTCATGATCCAGGCGATCGTGTTCCGGCCCATGCCCATCAAAGTGCCATCGAGGGTTACTTCGTTTTACGAGGCAAAGTTATTTTTCACACCGTTGAAGGTGTTTTGTTGGCGCAAGGGGGCGATAGCGTCGTTGTCCCCTCTGATGATGTGCACGATTTTGAAAACCCAGGCCCTGGGCGTGTTTATTTGATCACCCTGCTCGGCAATGACGGTGGTGAATTTGCAAGGCTTTTGCGGGCTGGGCTACCCACCCCACTTGATGCGGAGGATCTTGAAGTGTTGCGCAACCTTTAATTTGATATATGCACTTAAGCCGCTATGATTAATGGCGCTAGTTTATATTTTTTTCAACTGCCTTGAAGGCAGCCAGCCCACATGTAATGCGCTGCCAGGTATAACTTTTATGCTGTAATTATTTGTATTAATTAGGTGGGCATTAGCAGGGGCTGGCTGTTGGTAATTATTGCTTTTTTGGCGCAACAATAATAGCAACACTTGGCGAGTTGCGTCGTAGTGAAGTTTGCTGCCTGGGTCTAACTCCTTATCTGCGAGGGGCACTCTCCAAGCTTTCCCCCCCTGCTTGTTTAGCTCTATTAATTCCAGCTGTGGCTTGCGTATGCCGCTTAGTAGCAGCAGCCAAACCCGTTCGCCTCCCCCTGCGCAGGCGGTAGCCAAAAGTGCTTTAGTGCCTAACCAGAGCTGTTTCGGAGCTAGCCCTGGTTCGAGTAGTTCGAGGGAGCGACGGTAATCAGGCCAGTGGCGCACCAATAGAGCCCTGCCGGTTTGAGGGCAGAAACTACTTAAATCTCGGCTGCCGGGCAGCATCTCCTGTTTAGGTGCAAGAGGCGGCAAAGTTTGGAGGCTTAAGCCTGCTAATTCCGGCACCACCAATTGATTGCCTTGGGGCACTAATTGAATTGGGCCGCTGGCTTCAATGGCTAATTGCTGAGGTTCCTGAAATTGCCAATTCTTCAACCGCGATAATTCCACCTTGCTGCCTGGCTCCAATGATGTAGAAGATTGCACCAAAAGATCGCCTTTTTCATCACTACTTAAAGCTGCAAAGATCAAGGGTTTTTTGTTTAGTTGCTTTTCCAAAAATGGTTTGCCATCTCCCGTAAGTAGCAACACCCACACCTGGCTGGCCATCGGTTTTGAACTGGTAACGCTTGCTACGCCCGCTCCATTGCCGAGGGGCAGCAATGCCTGAATCGTGCCCCGCAGCGGCGCTATGGGCTCCCATTTGTTGTTATGAAAGAGTTGAATTTGATCACCACCCTTTACTGAACGGGCCGCCACCAGGGTGGGTCTTGGATCCCATTGCCAGCTGCTGCTTTTTAATTTCACTCCGCGACTGTCTTGTCCTTTTATCTGAAGTTGAAATGAACCAGTGATGGCTGATTTGGGATAGAGCAGCAGTGTCCAGCTGCTGCCTTTCCCCAGTAGCTGATAGGGGCTTGAAGGTTTTAATTGAAGATTTTTCCTAAGACTGCCTCCGTCCATAGGACGGCTAAAACGCAGCCTTAATGCAGCTGTGCTGCGGCCTGGGGGGATTGGTTCAAGATCCACCAGCCGTGGTGGCCTGTTTAGTAGTAATTGCTGCAGCAGTGCGGCAACGCCAAGCCCAATCCCTAGCGGTATCAACCACTTCTTCATAACTTTTTTGCCCTATGGCTCTAAGGGTCTTGCTGGTGCCTTAATTGGCTTGATTTTACGGGCAACTAGCACTGCCCTTAAAACGCCTTGATGGGATTCAACTGCCATCACACCATTAATTTGCAGCCACTGATCAGGTGTGGGCCATTTTTGTTTTGGCGGCCACCTCACGGCCAATCCCACTGGAGTTGCATCGGCAAGGCAACAGCGCACCAATAACCGAGCAATTTCAGGCGGTGCTCCTGGCACTGCAAGTACAAAACCACTCACCTGCACAGGATTTCCTGCATAGAGCTGAGGATCTGGCTGGCTGTTAAGTAGCCGCACCCAATCGCTGAGGCTGCGTTGCTCTGGCGGTGATAAAAATGAAAGTTCACTATCACCAAGCTGGGCGCTGGAACGATTTGCGGCAAGTGTTGATAGTGAGGGCTTGGGAGGCCAGAGCATTAACGCAATGCCGCTCAAGCTGAGTACCGCCATCGGCAAATAATTGCGGCGGCTGGGGATCGATTGTGACCAGCGCAATCCGGCTGCGGCAAGCAGCAAAAAAATCACCCCAGTAGCTAATACCAAGCTATGAAAATTGCTATGTAGCAGTAAATTAAGCCGCCCATCAGCCCAACATTTGAGCAGAACCACGCCCCAAAGCCCCAGTACTAAGTAAGGAAGTTGTTTCACAACAACACCAGGTTGAGCGCTTGCCCCAGCACCAACACTGTTAGGCACACTCCAGCCAGCACTAAGGCCAAGGCGGGCCATGTGAACACCCTGCTCAGCAGGCTCACACTTTTTAAATCAATTACCGGCCCTAAAAGCAAAAAAGCTAGAAGTGCCCCAGGTGTTATTTGTTCGGCAAATCCCAGCGCTAAAAATGCATCCACGCTTGAACAAACACTCACAACAAGGGCGAGCAGCATCGCGCTGATTATTGAAAGAGTTGGAGCTTGCCCCAGCAAAAGAAATAAATCTCTTGGGATCAGCGTTTGAATCAGGGCGGCTAAGCCGCACCCCAACAGGAGCAAACTGCCTAATTCAAGAAATTCATTCACCCCATGGCTCAACAATTGAATAGGTTGAAAATCTCCATTCTTATTTGCTTCATTTAATAGTTTGATTTGAGGCAGGGGTTCGCCAATCAAGCCTGAGCGTCTTTCCAGTAGAGAAAATTTTGCTAAGGGTTGGCTCAGGTTTCGTTCAGCCAGGAGTTCCCCATTTAATAGATCCGATTCACATAACAGCTGCAATAAACCAGAAAGCAGTAAGGCGATCAACACACTCCCTGCGGGCCGCAGCAGCAGCAGCCAAGGCTTATCTGGAAATGCCGCCCACGTACTTAAAAGCACCACTGGATTTAAAACTGGCGCAGCAAAAAGGAATCCAAGGGCTGTTCCCAACGGCGCACCAACAGCGATCATGCGACGGGCAACTGGCACGTTGCCGCATTCGCAGGCTGGTAAGGCAAACCCCAGCAGTGCTCCACTGAGGGGGCCTGTTAATGCACCTTGCGGTAGTTTTTTTAGCCACTTCCCGCGCGGATCCCAGGCCATCGCAACGCTGGAAATTGCAACACCTATCAATAAAAATGGTATTGCTTCCAGCAATAGCCCCTGGAAAACAGCCCATACCGTTGCTAGTTGTTGCATTAAGGCTTCATTCACCAAAGCCACTTGGTTGGCCATAAAGCCAGCGGAGTGTGCTGTGATCGCGGCTGCTGAGTTCGGTTACCGGTTTTGGCCCAGGTATCGCCGCCATTACATCTGTTGATTTACTGCTGTGGCCCCACAGGCCAAAACCATGGCCCAGTTCATGGAGGCTGGTGGCTCTAAGCGCTTCTTTTCTGATGCCAGGGCTTATCAATAAATCAACCAAGGGCTCAATTTTAAGCTTGCCGTTCCGCTGCACATTTTCAAAACTGAGTAGGGCTCGGCCGTTGCTGGCTCTGCCCCCCTGCAATGGCGGATTACGCCGCCAAAGCCTTAAATGTGCATCAGCCGGATTATTTACCCGTTGAAGCTTTAGATATTTCCCCCAAGTTGAAAGGGATATTTGAACAGCATCATTCCAATGTTTACTCCACATATCAAAGCCGGCTGGCTCCACCCAAACACACCACAAAGGCAGGGTTACCCAACCCCTAGAGGAAGCCTTTAGCTCAGCTGCATAGCCAGGTAATTGTTCGGTTGGTGCGGGGCTAAAGAGTGAAGCTGTTTCAGGGGCTGGTGCCCTCAGTTCCACCGGCGCACACGGAATCATCCCGCTGCTAAGCCCACTCCGCGGGTCATCAAGCTGGCCATAAAAGGCAAGGTGGCAAAGGCTAATAATTCAATGTTTATTACCCAACCGATGCGCTTTGCTGCTGCCGCAGAAAAATTAGGGGTTTCACCTTTACGCAAAGGTAAAGCCCAGAGTACGTAGGTGATCGTGGGATAAAGCGAGAGAGCACCTGCAGTTAGATAAATGCCTACCTTCCACCAAAAAAGAGGATTTTCGGTATAAAAATCTGCACCCTGGCCGAAATACAACACCCGCATTACACCGCTGCCAAGTAGGGCGAGGGCTGCAAGGCCATAAACAACATCGGTGATTATTAATTTGGTGGCGGTGCCGCGATCTGGATTGGCTCGAATTAAAAAGCGTTCGGCGGTGAGTGCCGCAAAACAAACCATAAAACTGAGTTCATGGGCATAGGCCATGCCCGCTCTGCTTAAAACGGAAGCTTCCATTAAAACAATTCATTACCGCGGGACAGTAACCGTTTCTAGTGCCTGCTGTGGGCCCAAAAAGCGGAGGGATCGCCCAAAGCCTTCTATAAATAAGCAGCAAAGCCTAATTTGTTTCTTTTCTTTGCAAATATCAGCTGAACTTTGCCGGAATATTGAGCAAAATGGAATAGCGAATAAAAGACAAACTCCTAAGCCTTTATGAAGGCTCTTGGAAAACCAAACTGTTCCACTAGGTTCAAATCAATGCCATCGCCATAGTTCGGTAATGACCAGTTCCCTCAGTGCCTTTCTCGGCGAAATTGGTCGGCATCAGCTGCTTACCCCTGAGCAGGAGTTAACCCTCGGCCGCAAGGTGCAGGCCATGGCGCATCTGCAAGAAAAAAATGCAGCAGAACTCAGCAGTGATCAAAAACGTCAATTGCGTATAGGTGAAAGGGCAAAAAATCAAATGATCACCGCTAATTTGCGTTTGGTGGTTAATTTGGCCAAGCGTTATCAAAACAAAGGTTTAGATCTACTTGATTTAATTCAGGAGGGCACTATCGGCCTTACCCGTGCCGTTGAAAAATATGATCCAACCCGCGGACACCGGTTCAGCACTTACGCCTATTGGTGGATTCGCCAGGGTTTGAATCGTGCCCTTTCAACCCAAAGCCGCGCAATTCGGATCCCCGTAAATGTGAACGAAAAGCTCACCAAATTGCGGGCGGCAAAAGCCCGCCTGCTGCAGGCCAATGCTCGTCCCCCATCTAATACTCAATTAGCTGAGTGCCTCAAGCTTCCCCTTGATGAAGTGGAAGATCTACTTGGTTGTGAATTGCGCAGCATCACGGTGAGCTTGCAGGGGGTTGTGAAGTCAAAATCTGATCCAACTGAATTGGTCGACTTACTTGCAAGTGATGAGATGCCACCCATGGAAAGAGCGGAGCAGGACGAGCGCACCCAGGCCGTATGGACGCTCCTTGATGAAGCAAATCTCACCCCGAAAGAGCGCACTGTTGTGATGTTGCGTTTTGGCCTTGATGGCAGCAACGAATGGCGCACTTTGGCTGAGGTGGCAAGGCAGATGAGCTGCAGCCGCGAATATTGCCGGCAGGTGGTGCAACGCTCCTTGCGTAAGTTGCGTCGCACCGGAATTCAATCGGGCTTGGTGGAAACCTGTGGAACCTGTAGCTGAATCAGATCCAACTGTTGTCGAGGCAACGGTTGTTGAATCTTCGGTTGTTGATGAGGGGCTCCTGCGGCGGCTTTTAAATCGTGCCGGCAGGGCTGTAGCACTGCCGGCTTTGGAATGTTTAGAACTACTGCTCGATGCAAACACTCCAGCCCCAGTGCGATTCAGCATGTTGGCGGCCCTCACCTACTTGTTAGTGCCAACAGATTTAATCCCTGATTTTTTACCCGTTGCCGGTTTCAGCGATGATCTAGTTGCTCTTACTGCTTTATTGGGGATGTTCCGCAATCACCGCAGCCCGGCTATTCGCCGCAGAGCCCAAGAGCGCCTGGATCGCTGGTTTCCCTAGAATTTTGCTATGGCTTCATTAGCCCCCACCCTTAATCAAGCGGAACTGGAGCAGTTGGAGCTGTTCTTGAAAGACTGGTTGCGCCACAGCGGTCGCACCCAAGCAGATCTGCGCCGTGCCTTGAGAGCTGGATCAATACGTATGCCGGTGCTGTTGCAGGAGTTGCAACGCACGGTGATGCAAGGGGGTGTGGTGGGCCTTGCTGAAAGGCTTTGCAGCATTGAAGCCCAATGGCATAGCAGTGATTTTCAGCGCGATGGTGAAGCGGTATCTCCAATTGAAGAATTAGCCCAGCTCGATTTATTGCTGCAGTCGATCCGTAACGACGAGATTTAAACCTTTCTGCGGCAAGATGGTTTTATCTATTTCAAGGGGTCTATGGCACGTTTGGCATCTGCTTTAGCAGCATGTTTGCTTGGTTTAGTTCCTGCTGCCGCTATCGCTCAAGCCGAGAGCTACCTGCTCGGGCCCGGATCAAATGTGGGGCCAGCCTCAACAGTAAAATCCGAAAATTGTGTAACCAACCGCGATGGTTCCACCACCTGCGATACGCGGATTGAGAATCCCGCTGGTGATTCCCAGGCAAAACCCCAATACAACTATTTCAGTAATTAAGCCTATATGGCCTTTTCAAAACTATTTAATTTTTTTCAAGACGACAAATTATTTCAAGAGG
>VFLB01000303.1 GCA_009914645.1 Synechococcaceae bacterium Bin_79_3 | reverse complement strand
GCTTCAGCGGTGGAGTTGCTGCCGGTGCCAGCTAATACCTTGGCCTTACCAGCAACTGCTAAAAGCACAGCTTTCAACAAAGCATGTTGCTCATCCCAACAAAGCGTTGGTGATTCACCAGTAGTGCCGCATACAACTAAGGCATCAGAGCCGTGGTCTACAAGGTGGCGAGCCAAACGACCAGCAAGGCCAAGATCCACTGCACCATCACTGTCAAATGGTGTAACCATCGCTGTAACTAAATGCCCAAAAACGGCACTACTCATGGCGCCACCTGCTGCTGCAAAAGTTCAGCAATTTGAATTGCATTCAATGCGGCACCTTTACGAATTTGATCACCGCAAAGCCACAATTCAAGCGCATTTGGATTACTTAAATCTTGGCGAATTCGGCCCACCGCCACCGCATCCCGGCCGGTTACATCGCTGGGCATCGGGAAGCGATTAGTGGCGAAATCTTCAATTAATTCCAAGCCGGGTGCTGCAGATAGCAAGGCCCTGGCCTCCTCTACCGGGAATGGTTCTTCGAATTCCAGATTCACCGCCTCCGAATGGGCTCTCAGCACCGGAACACGCACGCAAGTGGCAGTTAAACAAAGTTGATCAAGCCCCATGATCTTGCGAGTTTCGTAGAGCATTTTTAATTCTTCTTCGCAGTACCCATTTGCTTGCAGAGGTGAATTGTGCAAAAACAAATTAAATGCCAATGAATAGGGCAACACTTCACTTTGCGGTTCACCACCATCGAGAACAGTGCGGCTCAACTGCTGCAACTCCTCCATCGCCCTAGCGCCAGCGCCACTGGCAGATTGGTAAGTGCTTACTACCACTCGCTTTAAGGGGCGCTGCGCCGCGAGCGGAGCTAACGCCAAACTCAACAAAATTGTGGTGCAATTCGGGTTGGCAATTATGCCTTTGTGCTGAAAGGCCGCCGCTGGATTCACCTCTGGAACCACGAGTGGCACTTCAGGATTAAGACGAAAAGCGCTGGAATTATCAATAACAATTGCCCCTTGCTGCACCGCCAAGGGTGCCCACTGCCGCGACACCGAACCACCAGCTGATGCCAAAACAAGATCTACCCCCTGCAGAGCTGCTTCATTAACAGCTTGCACCTCAAGTTTTTTCCCTTGCCAGGGCACCGCAACGCCAGCCGAGCGGGGGGAGGCCAAAAGCCGTAATTCCTTGATCGGAAAGGCGCGTTCAGCCAAAAGAGCAAGCAGTTCTTGACCCACTGCGCCTGTGGCACCAAGAATGGCAACGGTTTGCGGCTTAGCCGCGTTTGCGGGGGTCAACGGTGGTAAGTGAAATCAAGCAAAGCTGAACAACTACGGAAGGAGCATCGCCTTCTCGTTTGTTATTCCAATAATAAGCACTAAGGATCCCCGTGCCGGTTTGTTTCTAGGATCACGAGCTTGGATTGAATCGGCCTACCCATGAGCAGCACCCTTACGGTTTCCACTTCCCCTTTGCCTGGCAGTCGATTAGCCATTGAAGTTGGGGTGCCCGGCGGCCGCTGCCAAGCCTCTTATGAGGCGGCAATTAAGAAATTGGGCCTCACTGTGAAGCTCGCTGGGTTCCGTCAAGGGAAGGTGCCGCGGCCAGTTTTATTGCAGCAACTGGGGGCTATGCGGGTGAAGGCCACGGCCCTTGAAGAGTTAGTGGAAAGCGTGTTGAAAGATGCCCTCGCCCAAGAGCAGTTAAAAGCCATCGGGCAACCGGAATTAAGCGGTGGTTTCGACAGCCTGCTGGCGCAATTTGAACCCGGTAAGGAGTTGCTGTTGAAACTGGAAATGGATGTACCGCCAACGCCAACACTAAAAACCACCAAAGGATTAAAAGCAGAAGCAGAAGAAGTGCAATTCGATCCAGCTCGGGTAGATGAACTGCTCGAGCAATCCCGCCGGCAACTGGCCACCCTGGTGCCGATCAGCGATAGAGCTGCCGCCATCGGTGATGTGGCCGTAGTGAGCTTCAGCGGAGTTTTTAGCGACACCAATGAAGCAATAAGCGGTGGTAGCGCTGAAAGCCTTGAGGTGGAGCTGGAGGTGGGGCGAATGATTCCCGGCTTTGTTGAAGGGATCGTGGGGTTAACCCTTGGCGCTGAAACTGAGGTGAATTGCGAATTTCCTAGCGACTATCCAGATGAAACATGCCGCGGCCGCGGCGCCAGCTTCAAAATCAGCCTCAACGATCTCAAAGGCAAAGAACTGCCCATCCTTGATGATGCCTTTGCTCAACAAGCAAGCGATAAAGAAACCCTGGCGGAACTGCGCACAGAGCTGGAAACACGCTTAAAAGTTGATGCCGAAAAACGCCAAAAGATCAACCGCGAACAAGCTTTGCTGAAAGCTTTGGTGGCGGAATTAGAGGTTGAAATCCCTGAAAGTTTGATTAAAGAAGAAGTGAACACGATGTTGCAGGAAACCGCTGCTGAGATGTCTCGCCAGGGGATGGATATCAACAAACTGTTCACCCCTGAGCTGGTGCGCAATCTGGCAAGCAAATCACGGGAGGAGGCCACTGAACGGCTGCGGGGCAGCCTTGCGTTGCAAGCCCTTGCCAAAGCGGAGGCTATCGCTGTGGAAGATTCAGTTTTGGAGGCGAAATTAAAAGAGGTGATCCGCGGTTTAAGCGATACCAATCGGATTGATCACACACGGCTGCGGGCTGCTGTTGCGGAAGATCTGCTTAAGGAGGCGGTTTTTAGCTGGCTCGAAGAAAATGCCACCATCAATATCTCCAAAAACATCCCCGAAGAGGTTTCTAGCGAGGATTAATCCTGCAAAAAGCCCGCTGCTAAGGCAAAGAGCAAAGCCAAACCAATAGATTGAGCTAAATACAGCGGCAGCCCGTGCTCAACGCCCTACATTTTCATCCAGTTCATAGCCACTGGCAAAACACCATGGTGCCCACCGTGGTGGAGCAATCGGGGCGTGGTGAACGGGCATTTGATATCTACTCGCGCCTGCTGCGAGACAGAATTATTTTCCTCGGCACTCCCATCAACGATGCAGTGGCCGATGCAATCGTGGCGCAACTGCTTTTCTTAGAAGCAGAAGATCCAGAAAAAGATATTCAAATCTACGTAAATTCGCCTGGAGGCTCGGTAACGGCTGGCTTAGCGATCTACGACACGATGCAACAGGTGAGCCCTGATGTGGTAACGATTTGCTATGGCCTAGCCGCCAGCATGGGTGCCTTCTTGCTTTGCGGTGGCCGTAAAGGTAAACGTTTGGCTTTGCCTAATGCCCGAATCATGATCCACCAACCCCTTGGCGGCGCCCAAGGCCAAGCGGTTGACATTGAAATTCAAGCTAAAGAAATCCTGTTCCTTAAAGACACACTCAATGGTTTGATGGCAGCCCATACGGGCCAACCGATCGAAAAAGTTGCCGAGGATACAGACAGAGACTTCTTTCTTTCCCCCCACGAAGCAGTGGAATATGGGCTAATCGACAAAGTTGTAATCGACTAACGCGTTGACGCGACCCCCTTTGGGGTTGATCCTGTGTTTTAAGCAGCTAACCAGTAAGGGGCGATGGCAAAGTTTGATGCTCACCTGAAGTGCTCGTTTTGCGGAAAGTCGCAAGAGCAGGTACGCAAGTTGATCGCGGGCCCCGGCGTTTATATCTGTGATGAATGCATCGATCTTTGCAACGAGATCCTTGAAGAAGAACTTGTGGAGGTGCAAGGGGGCGGCAGTCGCCATGGAGTTCAAGAAAGCAGCCGCAAAACTGCCCCCACCAAAAAAGTTTCAAAACCAATTCCCACCCTCGCAAGCATTCCAAAACCGCGGGAGATCAAAAATTTCCTAGATCGCCAGGTGGTGGGACAAGAAGAAGCAAAAAAAGTATTGTCTGTTGCTGTTTACAACCACTACAAACGCCTGGCTTGGCAGGGCGATGGCAAAGGGGAAAGCGAAGCAAGCGCCACCCGTTTGCATAAATCAAATATTTTGTTGATTGGCCCTACAGGCTGCGGCAAAACATTATTGGCGCAAACCTTAGCGGAATTACTAGAGGTGCCCTTTGCTGTAGCAGATGCCACCACACTCACAGAAGCCGGCTATGTGGGTGAAGATGTGGAAAACATCCTGCTGCGTTTATTGCAAAAAGCAGATTTAGATGTGGAACAGGCCCAGAGAGGGATTATTTACATTGATGAGATCGATAAAATCGCCCGTAAAAGTGAAAACCCATCGATCACAAGAGATGTGTCTGGGGAAGGGGTGCAGCAGGCGCTGCTGAAAATGCTTGAGGGCACTGTGGCAAATGTGCCACCTCAAGGCGGACGTAAACATCCGTATCAAGATTGCATTCAAATAGACACCAGCCAAATTCTGTTTATCTGTGGTGGCGCTTTTGTTGGCCTTGAAGACGTAATACAAAAAAGGCTAGGCCGTAATGCGATCGGCTTTGTACAAACAGACAGCCGCGGCCGCAATCGCAATAAGGAATTAGATGCCGCCAAAGTATTGCGTCATCTAGAACCTGATGATCTGGTGAAATACGGCCTAATTCCTGAATTTATCGGCCGTATGCCTGTGAGCGCTGTTCTTGAACCTCTAGATGAAGATGCCCTAGAAGCAATCCTCACCGAACCCCGCGATGCCTTAGTGAAGCAATTTCAAACCCTGCTTTCTATGGATAGTGTGCGTTTGGAATTTGAACCTGGAGCGATTAGGGCAATCGCGATAGAAGCGAATCGCCGTAAAACAGGAGCCCGCGCCTTGCGGGGAATCGTAGAAGAATTAATGCTTGATCTGATGTACGACCTTCCCGGCCGCAATGATGTTCCTAAATTTGTAATTACTCAAGCCTTAGTAGAAGAACGCCATAGCGCAAAAGTGATAGCCCATCCCAGGAGCATCGATCAACAGGAACGCGCCTAAAGCTATGGCCGCGGCCGATCATCTAGAAGTACCGAGGCGCCATGGTTTATTTATGCACCACGGCATTGATCTTGGTGACGGCACTGTGGTGCATTATCTAGAAGGAAAACAAATATTGCGCAGTCCATTAGCAGAATTCAGCCTTGGCGAACCCGTAAAGGTTGTGGCTCATAGTGATGCAAACCCTGTGGGGGTAACCCTGCGACGAGCAATGGGACGGCTCGGGGAAGAACGCTACAACCTAATGCTAAATAACTGCGAACATTTTGCCGTGTGGTGTAAAACTGGACAGCACCGTAGCAGCCAAGTAGATCGGGCCCTAGGGTTTGGCCAGATGTTATTAGAGCAGGGATTAAATATTAAACAAGAATTAAGTGAACAAACATTTGCAACGCAATTAGAAGCTGTTGAAAAACTTAGAAGCCACCTCCAAGAATTGCTGAAAGGAAAGCCCAAGCCTGAGTAGCCTTTAGCCATGGCCTATGAACCGCTGCACCATAAGTACAGGCCCCAGCGGTTTAACCAGCTTGTGGGCCAAGAAGCTATCGCCACCACCCTTAGCAACGCCCTAAGAACTGGACGCATTGCACCGGCATACCTTTTCACAGGGCCAAGGGGCACAGGTAAAACCTCCAGCGCCAGAATTTTGGCGCGATCGCTGAATTGCATTGCCAGCGCAGAACCCACCCCAGAACCCTGCGGCAGCTGCGAACTATGCCGCTCGATAGCATCTGGTAGCGCTTTGGATGTTATTGAAATAGATGCTGCATCTAATACCGGCGTAGACAACATTCGCGACTTGATTGAACGTTCACGATTTGCACCGGTGCAGGCCCGTTGGAAGGTTTATGTGGTGGATGAATGCCACATGCTTTCCACCGCCGCATTTAACGCACTTTTAAAAACATTGGAAGAACCGCCGCCTCGGGTGGTTTTTGTGCTGGCAACCACAGATCCACAAAGGGTGCTGCCAACAATTTTGAGCCGTTGCCAACGGTTTGATTTTCGCCGTATTCCGCTTGAAGCGATGGAACAGCACCTCAGCTGGATCGCAAAGCAAGAAGAAATTGCAATCAATCCAGCCGCTATTCATTTGGTGGCTCAGATGGCCCAAGGGGGGCTGAGGGATGCCGAAAGCTTGTTGGATCAGCTGAGCCTGCTGCCAGCACCGGTGGAGCCAGATGCTGTATGGGAACTACTGGGAGCAGTGCCAGAGCAGGAATTACTAGGGCTTGCAGCTGCATTAGCTGCTGCAGATCCAGTGGCACTATTAAAAAACATACGCGGTTTATTAGATCGGGGCCGAGAAGCCACCGCGGTGCTGCAAGGAATTGCAGGGTTGCTGCGGGATTTAGTGCTGGCGATTGCAGCGCCGGATCAACCTGAATTGAGTGGCTTCTCCCCAGCAAATCGAGCCGAATTGCCCGCGCTTGCAAATCAACTCGGACGTCAAAAATTATTAAATTGGCAGCAAGGCTTAAGGGGCAGCGAAACGCAACTACGCCAGAGCGCCCAGCCACGCTTATGGCTGGAGGTATTGCTGCTGGGGCTGCTATCGGAGCCTGTAATTGCATCAGCACCAGTTGTTACTAAACCAATACACCCCCAGATAGAAACTGCTGTAAGCGCTGCTGTAAAAAGTGAAGCTCCCCAAAAAACACCTATAGCTAATAATGAGATAATTAATAACAATTCACAGGATTTAACTGTTATATGGCAACAGATATTAGCTAGCCTTGAATTACCGTCTACTCGCATGTTGTTATCCCAACAAGGGGAATTAGTGCGGCTAGATCGCTCCAAAGCGGTGGTGCGGGTGGCGCCCAACTGGGTAGCCATGGTGCAAAGCCGTTTACCTCTATTGGAACAAGCAACAACAAAAGCATTGGGAGAAACAAGGCAAGTTGTTATTGAAACCGGCAGCGCTC
>VFLB01000275.1 GCA_009914645.1 Synechococcaceae bacterium Bin_79_3 | reverse complement strand
ATAGCACCACGATTCAAAATTGGGCCTGAAAGCCAAGCCCCCTGCTCCTTTAAACCACCAAGGGGCAGCTCCCGCACTCGATTGAAAAACCCACCGTTAATAGCTGCCAAGGCCCCTTGAGAGCGGGCAAGGGCCGTTAGTGAAACCAGCCCCTCCATTCGGTTGCGGCTAAGGGGCACCAGCGCGTAGTTGCTGCGAACCGGATCAAAACGCACAAAGCTGAGTTGATATCGCTGGCCGTTAAGAGTTATTACCTTGCGTTCCATCGCCACTGCCCCAAGCACAGCCCCAACCTCTGGGGGGGCATTGCGAGACTCGAGATCTGCCGTAGCCCGTTGCAATGTTTGATCAAAAACCAGTCGGGCTGGATTGCCCAAGGTGAGGCTTGAAATTCCTTGACTATTTAGTTTCAGTTCAGTGTCGGTTAATTGAGCGGCAAAACCCTGTTGCCGCAGGCCCCTCAAGGCAAGTTCAGGATTGCTGATTTTGAATTGAAAAGTTTCGTTTTGTTTTTGCAGCAAGGTGGGGCCACTCAGATCCAGCACCACCCTCAACTGCCCTTGCAAGCGCGAGTGACGCACCTGAAGCACTCGAGTGGCAGGTAGTTCGATTGCCAGGTTTGGGGCTCCTGTGGAACTGGTTTGCAATTGGCTGCCAACCCCAAGATTGCGAAACCATTCGCTTACTTCCACCCCAACTTCATCTTGGAGGGTGCGTTGATTTTCAGCTGGAACAAGAAGCTGGCTGCCATACCAATTCAGGTTCAAACTACCGTTTGGGGCACTCGTTTTACTAACTCCAAACTGGGCTTCTAATAAATCGAGGGGCAGCCAAAGTTTGCTGGGGCTGCCGTTTTCCCAGCGCCAGGGGGCCAGCATTTTTTTGCCATTCACGCTGATGCTGGTGCCTTCTTGGGGCGCCAACTGTGAAATCAAGGCTGCCGAGGGATCTAAAGGCAGTTGATCAAAAGGCAGTGGTGGTGGCTGGCTCAGCGGCAGCACTGTTAAACCCTCACTAAGGGTTGCAACTTAGCTAGGCCACAAACTTTTAGGATCAGAACTTGAGCTGATTGCGCACCTCCGGCAATTTTTCGGTTGGTTCGCACTCCAGCAGGTATACCCGCGCCCATGTTTCAGCTCGATACTCCCCAGTGGCCCCATTGCGACAGCCCTGCTCCAGCGGCGGTAGCAGGGGAAAAAGATGCCTGCGGCGTGGGTTTTCTGGCCCAATTGCAAGGGAAATCCAGCCACTGGATGCTTCAACAAGCTCTCCGCGCTCTTGCCTGCGTGGAACATCGTGGCGGCTGCGGTGGTGATGGTGATTCCGGCGACGGAGCCGGTGTGTTGTGTGGCATTCCCTGGAACTATTTTGATGCGGTATGGCCAGCAGCGGCGGCTAGCACCACATCGCTGCGCGGTTTGGGGATGGTTTTCTTGCCGGCTGGTAGCAGCTTGCAAGCAGAAGCCCAGCGCTTTTGTGAAGAAGAAGCCACTGCCCTCGGCTTAACCAGCCTCGACTGGCGTGATGTGCCGGTTGCCAACTCTGTATTGGGATCACTTGCCCGCAAAACGGCACCTGTGATTAAGCAGTGGTTACTAGCTCCAGCTTTGGCCGGCAAGGGGCATGAGGCCCAAAACGCTTTTGAAGCGTTGTTGTTTCGGCTTAGGCGCAGGGTGGGGGAGCGGGTGCGCGAGGCGAATTGGGGCCTTGCAGTTGGTGAGTTGTATTTCGCTTCCCTGAGTTGCCGCACGGTGGTTTACAAGGCGATGGTGCGCTCTGAAGTGCTGTCTGCTTTTTATTCCGATCTGCGCGACCAAAGGTTTGGCGTGAGTTATGTGGTGTATCACCGCCGTTTCAGCACAAATACCCTGCCCCGTTGGCCCCTGGCTCAACCCATGCGGCTATTGGGCCACAACGGAGAAATCAATACGCTGCTCGGTAATCTCAATTGGGCCCGGGCCGCTGAGGCAAATCTTGACGCGGTGTGGGGGGAGGCAGCAGCAGAACTGAAGCCTGTGGTTAATCCTGCTTTCAGCGATTCGGCAAACCTTGATGCCTCATTGGAACTGCTGGTGCGCAGCGGCAGATCGATAACTGAAAGTTTGCTCACCTTGGTGCCGGAAGCATTCCGTGATCAACCGGAGTTGGCGGATAAACCTGAAATCGAAGCGTTTTATGAATATTCCGCCTGCACCCAAGAGCCGTGGGATGGGCCTGCCCTACTGGTGTTTAGCGATGGCTGCAGCGTTGGCGCCACGTTAGATCGCAATGGTTTGAGGCCGGCTCGCTACTGCATCAGTAGCGATGGTTTTGTGGTGATGGGTTCTGAAACCGGTGTGGTGGAACTCGATGAAAGTTTGATTATTGAAAAGGGTCGGCTTGGGCCAGGCCAAATGTTGGCCGTTGATCTTCAAAAGGGGCGTTTGCTGCGTAATTGGCAGGT
>VFLB01000053.1 GCA_009914645.1 Synechococcaceae bacterium Bin_79_3 | reverse complement strand
CCCAGATTTGAACTGGGGACACGGCGATTTTCAGTCGCCTGCTCTACCAACTGAGCTATCCCGGCTTGCCCGCAGGCAAGGTGCAATCTTAACCCACCTACCCCTTGTTCTTAGCCGCAGGGGTGCGTGCAAAGCAGGCCATTCCAAGTAGACCGTGGCCTGCTTGCTCTAGCGCTTCCATTGCAGCTAAGGCAGTGGCCCCTGTCGTAAGGATGTCGTCTACTAATAGCAGTGGTTGCAACTTCTCTTTTGCTGGTTCTACGCAGCGAAACACCCCTTGCAAATTGCTCAATCTTTGCTTCCGGTTTAGGTGGTGTTGACCAAGGCAGGCCCTATTCCTAGCCAGTGCTTTCACGAGTTGGTGTCCCCCTTCTTGGGCGATCACTTCAGCTATCTCCCAAGGCATTGAAAAGCCCCCCGTGCGTCTTTCTGGAATTGCTGTGATTAGTAGCGGTACCCCTAAATCTGGGATCAACTGCAGCAGCAACCTTGCAAGAGCTTTCACTAGCTGCTGATTGCGTTGTTTGCGCAATTGCAATAATTGTTGCCGCAAGCCCCCTTCATAACTTCCTAAGGCCCACCAGGGCAACGGGTATTGCCCGTGGCTGCCCTTTACCTCAAGGGCCAAGCTGCGGCGGCAGCCTATACAAAGCTTGCGCTCGTTATTGCTTTTTTTGCAACGGGGGCAGCAAGGATTAATTAGCAGTTGGTCTAGCCAGGGTGGCAGCAAAAAGGCCATAGCTTGCAGGCGTTAGCACTGATCATTCCCCCCTTATTCAGCCTTGTGGCATTGCCCTTAACATCGCCACCAAAGTGCGATGGGCATCTTCGCTATCGCTGAGGGGATGATCAAAGCTAATTTTGATTTCAGTGCCATCAACTTCGAGCAGCATTTGATCTGTTTCAATCCTCAGCATTCGCGCCGAAACAGGTGCATCTAAGCCGCCGTAATGGCGTGAAAAGGCAAGCACTGCCTCGCCGTGGTCGTTGTTCATGTGTTTGCAGATGCGCTCGCTTACAGCGGGGGTGAGGGGATCAGCTGCCATGGCGTGTGTTTGGAAATTGTTTAATCAATTAGCCGGCCCCTGCAAAGCGCTGCCAAAGCACAAGGCCAAGGCGCACCCCGCTAAAACTCACATAACCGGCGAGCACCACAAATAGTCCTATGGAAAGGATTGTGCTCAGGCGGTTATTCATGGCCATAAAACCGGCTGCTCTTATTAGTTTGACGCCTAGCGGTCAACTTTGACGCTTTGCAGGGCAAGAAAAGCCATTGCAGTAGCTGCAGACGCCTTAGGCAGATTTAGCACTGGTATGCCAAGAGCTAGTTGCCTTAAGTTGCGCCACTGGGGATTACAGGCTCCACCACCCACTGTGAGCACCCGTTTTATGGGGCTTGCCCCCAGTTCTTGCAGTCGCTGCCAGCCCTGTTGCTCCAGCTTGCTGAGCCCCTCCAGCATCCCCTGCAGAAATAAAGCATCACTGATGGGTCTGGGCTCAAGAATCGGTTGCAGATCCGGGTTTTCGATGGGGAAACGCTCCCCCGGGGCAGGCAACGGCATGTAATGCAAACCGCTAGGTCTGCTGGGATCAATCTGCCGGCTTAGTTCTTTGAGTTGTTGATCATTAAAAAATTGCCGCAGCACCCCAGCGCCGGCGTTGGATGCACCGCCCACTAACCAGCGGCCATTTATGCGGTGATTGCTAATGCCAGCGCCATGCAACGCTGTGGAATTGAATTGCTTTAACACCAAGGTGGTGCCAAGTACGCAAATTCCATCGTTAGTTTTGGGGTTTGCCGCCAGCACCATTGCGTTGGCATCGGTGCTACCGCTCACCACCTGACAGGTTTGGGGTATACCAAGTGCTGCACTAGCAGCGGCGCTAATAAAGCCAAGGGTTTGGCCGCTAGCAACAATTTGGGGTAATGCTTCAGCCCAGGGGGCAACCCCAAGCTGCCCAGCCCATTGATTTTTCAGCAGATCCCAACCCAGGCGCAAATTGTTACCTTCCTCTCCCCAGCGCCAATCCCCCAGCAGCCAGCCCATCAACCAATCGGCTTGATGGCGTAGCAATGGCACAGGTTTACCCAATTGCCATTCCAATTGCTGCAGTAATTGCAGGGCTCTAGCAAGGCTGCCACTGGAGCTAGCTGCGGCATTGTTACTAGGCACTAAGGCTTTGAGAACTTCGCTTTGTTCGCCGCAAGCGCAGCTGTAAGGCAGTGCTGGTGCTAAGGGAATACCAAGCTTGTTGCATGCCAGCAAAGTGCCAGAAGTGCCATCGATAGCAACAGCTGCTACCT
>VFLB01000289.1 GCA_009914645.1 Synechococcaceae bacterium Bin_79_3 | reverse complement strand
TCTTGCATTTTACTTACACTTAATTTTTGAAAGATTGTGGTTGGGATTATGAGCAGTCGCCCTTCCTCTGGATAGGGCTGCAGCGAAGCAATTAGTGGCAAATCAGCGTTAGGCTGTAATAACTCAAGCAATCTATCAATTACTGGATCTGTACTTATATCAATGCTTGGAGTTAAATGTTGGATAGGTAATTCTTTGTTTTCTATAAATGGCTTAGGGTTTAATTCAATTTGCTCAGGGTTAAGCAACGCATCTATATTCAATGGGGAATCTACTCTGCTTTGTTTAGTAGGTTGCAATGTATTTAGCAATAGCAAGCTGATTAGTAATACAAACAAGAAAGAAAGCAGAGGCCAAAAAAATGGCTTTAACTTTATTGGCCAAAAAGTGGGTGTAAAAAGATCACCTGCAGCATTGCGGCGCCAAAGTTCTTGAATACTCAACCTCAATTGTGCAAGCACAGCTGGTAGGTCTTTTTTGAGGTTTTCCCCCAGTATCCGTAAAGGGCTACGCCAGGGTATTGGCAGCAGGGAAGGGGGCCCAGATTGGCGGGGATCAACTTCCGCCATCAACCATCGTTACGACGCAGCAGCGAAAGCGGATTAAAACGACGTTGAGGGGCAAGCTGAGGAGAAGGACTGGGATCAAGGGCTTCTGCCGCAGCTCTAGCCGCCAATTGTTCTGGCGGTTGCTGGATTGAAAATTGAGCTACAGCGCTGGCCTCAGGCGTTGGTTCTTTTAAACCACAGACGTCTTTATACATCGCGTCGTAGTCAAGCGCTGAACGCTCCCAACTGAAATCCAAAGACATCACCCGACGCATCAACTGTTGCCAGCTATCGCGATGGCGATAAGCCTCCCAGGCCCGCACCAATGCCGTATATAGATCGATTGCTTCATAACGATCGAAACAGAAGCCGTTACCGGATTGCAAAGTTGGATCGTAAGGGGGAACAGTATCAACTAATCCCCCTACTCGCCGCACCACAGGGATCGTGCCGTAGCGCATAGCTAGAAGCTGACTAATACCGCAAGGTTCAAAACGGGAGGGCATTAAAAATGCATCACTACCTGCATAAATAAGTCTTGATAAATCATCGTCGTAGGTGAGGAAGGCCGCAAAACGCCCTGGGTGGGAACTGGCCATCTGCCATAAACCGGATTCGTAGTGTCGATCCCCAGTACCTAATACCACCACTTGGGTATCGGTGTAGGCAAGTAGCCGTTCCGCCACCTGTAACAAAAGATCCACTCCCTTTTGATCCACTAGCCGGCTCACCATGCCGATTAAAAAAGTATTGGGGTTAACTCCCAGGCCCATCCGCTGTTGCAGAGCCTGCTTATTAATTGCCTTCCCGGATAAGTCAGCAACGCTGTAGGTGGCAGGTATACGGCTATCTGTACTGGGATTCCAGTCTTTAAGGTCAATTCCATTCAGGATTCCGCGCAACTTACCGCTAATAAAATTCAATAATCCATCTAACTTTTCTCCGTATTGGGGTGTTCGTATTTCCTCGGCATAGGTTGGCGACACTGCATTTATACGATCTGCGTAAAGGAGAGCAGCCGCCATCGTGTGATCACCTTGCATATACCAAGGACACCAGGTCATCCGCTCCAACTTCCAACGCCAAGGACCCTGATATTTGAGGTTATGGATTGTGAAAATAGTTGCAATTTCAGGATCTTGATGCATCCACACCGGAATCATGCCGGTGTGCCAATCGTGGCAATGAAGCACTTGAGGTTTCCAGCAATTCCATGCAAATTCAGCAGTTGCACTAGCAAAAAATGTAAAGCGCCAATCCTCATCTTCACCGCCGTAGATGCGTTCACCATCAAAGACGGGATGACCAACTAAGTAGATGGTTAAGCCGTTGCTGGGATGTTTTGTTTCAAATACGGCGAAATCTGTACCCATAGTTTGGCCCCGCCAGATCGGCTCGTTGCTCACCTGCAAACGCGACCACAACTTGCCGTAGCCGGGCATGATTATGCGCACGTCGTGGCCAAGGGCGGCCAGGGCTGGTGGAAGGGAACCAAGCACATCTCCCATGCCTCCCACCTTCACCATTGGGGCACATTCGGCAGCGGCGAAAAGTACGCGCATCTGATAGGGGCTTTTAATGCTTCACAACTCTACGGAGAGCCGCAGATAAGGCCAAATCAAAGCTTGATTAAGGAATCACTGTGATGGGGGTGCCGCGTTTCACCTTTTCAAATAAATCACGAATGTGTTCATCAAAAAGGCGAACACAGCCATGGGAAACAGCTCGACCCACAGTCCAACGGTGGGGGGTGCCATGAAATCCAGAGCTGGTACAGCCCTCGATATCAAGAAAGCGCTCCCCATCAAATCCACTGCGGCCGAGACAATCACGATGAAAACCAATCCAACGGCTGCCAAGGGGATTACCGGGATCGCCAGCAGCTACTAATTCACCGCTTTCGGGATGTATCCAAATGGGATTTTGCTTTTTTTCCAGCACCTGATAGCGGCCGGCAGGTGTATCCCAACCAGCCATGCCCACTGCCACGGGATAGCGCACCAGTAGTTTTCCTTGCTCTAGAAGTAGTAACTGGCGGCGGCTGCGATGCAGAACCAAGTGTCTGCCAATTTTATTGGTAATTGCCTTCGGCAATTCCTTCAGCTGGATTTCATGGGGCCGCAGGGGATGATCTGGATCTTCAAGGGGCCCAGCAGATGAGGCCAAAGGGATCAAAAAGCTGAAACCAAGGGCCAAAAATAAAAGTGCAAACGGATTTTTAATTGATAACTCTCACTCTTGTGCCCTCTTTTACCAATTCGAACAGAGCTACCGCATCTTTATCAACCATCCGGACACAACCACTGCTTGCTGCTTTACCGATACTGGAAATAAGGCCAGTGCCATGGAAGCCAATCTCTTTGCAATGTTCAGCTCGGTAGTTGGGGGGATTCTGATCAAGGGATGTGCGATTGCCGCAGGCATACCAGAAGCCAATCCAACGGGTGCCGATTGGCCCAAGCGGGCTTGGTCTCACTTTTCTTTCTGTAAGGGGGCTCAACCACACTGGATCTTTTTGCATCCGAAAAATCGTGTGTTCACCCAGGGGCGTAGGGCTTGAGGCTCTGCCCACCGCCACGGGGAAAGCGGCAATTTCCTGGTTGTCACTGAGAACCCTTACAAGTCTTTTGGATCGACTTAGTTCCAGCACCGTTGTGGCTTCAGGGCGGCTAGCTAGCTGTTGATCACCAAGCTTGCGATCGGCCAATGCTGGGTCGATAAAAAGCAACGGCAATGCAATTGAGGCCGTAAAGGGTAGAAATAAATTTCTCACCAGGTCAAAAGGAAACTCTTTTGATCTGAGCATTGGATTGTGGCGTATGTGTGTATTCCTAGCAACAAAGACCCATAAGTCTTTCTGGTCTTAACTTAATTGTTATGATTTAAAGCCAAGGAACTCCTGTGAAATCTGGGGGTCTTTTCTCGATAAATGCCTGCTGTCCCTCCTTTCCTTCCTCTGTTTTATAAAAAAGATGGGTTGCCTGGCCAGCTAATTCCTGCAGCCCAGCCATCCCATCTGTTTCAGCATTAAAAGCTGCTTTGAGACACCTGATCGCAGTGGGACTGTGCTGGAGAATTTCCAAGGCCCATTGAATCCCTTCATTTTGCAGGTGAAATAGGGGGACAACCTCATTTACCAAACCCATTGCCAAGGCTTGATGGGCGTTGTAACGACGGCATAAAAACCAGATTTCCCTTGCCTTGCGTTGACCCACCAAACGAGCTAAGTGGCTACAGCCAAACCCGGCGTCAAAACTGCCCACGCGGGGTCCTGTTTGGCCAAACTGAGCATTTTCAGCAGCAAGGCTTAGGTCGCAGAGCAAGTGCAGCACCTGCCCACCACCAATTGCATAACCAGCCACTAAGGCAATAACTACTTTGGGAATACTGCGAATTAGACGCTGCAAATCCAGCACGTTTAAACGGGGCACCCCTTCTTCATCTAGGTAGCCGCCATCACCTCGCACCGATTGATCACCCCCAGCACAAAATGCATAAGCTCCGTCTGCAGCAGGACCAACTCCTGTAAAAAGAACTACTCCGATGCGGGGATCTTCACGCACCCGAGAGAAGGCGTCGTAGAGCTCCACCACGGTGCGAGGCCGAAAGGCGTTGCGTTTTTCAGGGCGGTTGATTGCAATGCGGGCAATTCCTTCATCGCTGAGATCGAGCAACACATCTTGATAGTTGCCTTTGGGTTTCCAGTTAATTGGGCAATTGCCCGGCAACACCAAACGTTTTTGTTCTGCTGGTTCTGCTGCTGCCATTAAGAATCTCCTAAACCCACCTCCCATCCTGACCGCCGCAGTTGCTTCCGCAGCTGCGCATCAGCGGCCCTTTCTGTGGCAATTCGCAACAGCAGCATCGGTTGATTGGCTTGTTCCTCGGCCAACATCCAGGCCAATGCGGCCGGAAGTTCTTCAAGGCTGTTGCAGTTGCGACCCGGCACCCCATGGGCTGCCGCAAGTGCAATGGGATCTATCGCCTGGGGCATTGCAAACAAGCGATCGAAATCAAGGTTCTCGCGGGGCATTAATAATTGTTCAAATATTCCGCCGCCGCGATTGTCAATAAGAATCACCAAAAGCCTTCCGCTTAGCTGCTGCCGCCAAAGCCAACCGTTGCTGTCGTG
>VFLB01000037.1 GCA_009914645.1 Synechococcaceae bacterium Bin_79_3 | reverse complement strand
TGGGCTAACACCACAAGAAATTGTTCCAGTAATTGTGGGTTGCGCATGGCAATTGTTGCTAAAGACTTCCAAAAGCGGAATCTAGTATTGCGTTTAACCCCTTGGCGCCAGATAACTATTGAAAGGGCGCGGATATCTGTGAGGCTAGGGAGCCTTGAAATATCAGACTTTTCTGATTTATAAAATGAATGCCAGCGGGGTTTACCCATTTTTAGATAGTAATGAGTTACACGATCGATATATGCATTAGGTTCGTATAATTCACAAAAGGCTTGCACATATTCATGCGCAATTTCACGAATCGGCCTTGTGGGCACGAAATTTAATAGGTTTGTTTGATTTACACCTTTTGCATCTGCTTTTTCTTGGATTAAACGGCCCTCTTTCTCGAGGCGGTGCCACAAGCCTGTATTCGGTAGTGCTTGCAACATACCCATCATGGCGGCTGGAATACCGGTGAGGCTCACAAAGCGCACGATGCGATCACCTGCTCCTGCAAGCTCTCCATCAAAACCAATAATGAATCCAGCCATCACCCTGATGCCATAGGAGGTGATGTGATCCACCGCATCTTCAAGGGAGCTGCGGGTGTTTTGGTGTTTACCTGCCACAGATAAACTTGCTTCATCTGGGGTTTCGATACCAAGAAACACAGATTCAAATCTGCATTCAGCCATCAGCTGCAGTAAATCATCATCTGCAGCGAGATCAACCGATGCTTCGGTTGCAAAGCTGAAGGGATAACCACGCTCACTTAACCAATCTCGCATGGCAGGTAAAAGCAACTTGGCATTGCGTTTATTACCAATAAAATTATCATCTACTAAAAATATTGAACGTCTCCAACCGAGGTCGTAAAGGGCTTGCAATTCAGCAACGAGTTGTTCTGGATTTTTTGTACGCGGCTTACGGCCGTATAAAACAATAATGTCACAAAATTCGCATTGAAATGGGCAGCCCCTTGAAAACTGCACACTCATTGAATCGTAAGCATCGAGCTCAAGTAAATCGAACCTCGGTACAGGGGTGGAAGTTACATCTGGCTTCTCACCGTTTGAACTAAATCTGCCGCTGGTATCACCCCTCTCGATTGCTTCAATAAACATTGGCAGGGTTATCTCTCCCTCATCAAGCACTTTGAAATCCACCAGATTTAATTCCGGCGCATCGGGGGTGGAACTGGCAAAAGGGCCACCTACGGCCACAGGTAAACCCCGTTCCTTTGCTTTTGCTATTTGGGTAGCCATATCAGATTTCTGCACGATCATCCCGGAGATCACCACAAGCTCCGCCCAATTCCATTCCGCTTCCGTTACTTCCCTAACGTTGCGATCCACCAGCTTCATCTGCCAGTGTTGAGGTAGCAAAGCGGCAACGGTTACGAGCCCAAGGGGAGGTAGCAAAACCTTGCGATTTACAAGCTCCAGGATCTTTTCGTAGCTCCAGAAGGTTTTTGGGAATTCGGGATATACGAAAAGAGTACGCATGGCTATGAAGGTAATCGCAGAACCTTAGTCGGTTTCAGCAGATAACAGCTCCCCCAAACCGCGTAGGTTTCTGCTGTAATAGATAGCAAATAGCGCTGCTGCCATGGGAATCGTCTTTTATGTGGGCTTACTTGGCGCCGGTTTTACTGCGGCTTTTGTGCTCACAAAGCTTCTTAAGGCGGTCAAATTGATTTAAGTGATCCAAAAAGAACAGCTACTCAACCAGTTTTAGTTGTTGCCCGCCATAACGCCAGAGTTCGGCTGCGGCAAGCACCACGCCAATTGCTCCAAGCAAACCGCAGCAAAAGCCAAGCCCACGCTCGATTGTGATCCCAGCAGCCATTAGGCCGCTGATGCCACCCCCACCAAGAAAAGCGATTTGAGCCAGGCCTGCCATTCTTCCGCGCAGTTCTTGAGCTGCTCCTACTTGGCAGATCAGATTTAGCCCCGATAACAACAC
>VFLB01000074.1 GCA_009914645.1 Synechococcaceae bacterium Bin_79_3 | reverse complement strand
TTGCCCGGCGCTGCAATTGATACCAGTGGAAAAAACACCAAACCACCAAGGGCTCCCATTGTGGTTTTAACAAAAACTCGACGGCTAAGTTGTGCCATGAAAAATACAAGTGTTTTCCCGCTGTCTAAAATGGGCATGCGAGGTGTTTTTACGGCGCAACTGCTAACCGCTTTATAAGCTCACCACGGAGTTGCAGTGCCGTTTGTGTGTGTTGCTACAAAATTGCTTGTAGGTGTTTATTTGGTTACCAGTTCTTTTAATGCACTTGCGAGGTTGCGGTGCTCATGGCCTGGATGGCTTAGTTTTACAAGGGCAAATCGCTCTAGCTCATCAAGTGCTTTCCATTGTTCAAGACTTGGAATTTGTTTGCCAATCTCAATGCAGGAGCAACTAAGATCTTTTGGTATTTCATCAGTATTTTGCCAGGTTTCTTGATCTTTAATTAACATCTTACTACTGCAATTTGCAAGTCTTTGGGCTAATTTCCCCAATTCTTCCGGATAATCGCTCCACATTAATATTTCCTTGCGATCGAATTCGCTTAGTTCAAGCCATTGCTGCAGTTTAACCTTGCAACCGCAAAGATCAAGTTTGCGTCTTACCGCCATCGGTATACAGCGCAATGAAGTTACGAAATCAGCCTCAAAGTGAAAAGTGCGGCAGTGAATTAATGTTTTGCTCATTAGTTTAGTTCTTTAATAGTTTGTTCCAGCTCAGCAAGCCAGCGCAAGATTTTTCCGCTTTCAATCAGATCTTTCGCTTGATCCAGTCCTCCTTTCAGTGTTTTGTTGCTACCTAACAGCCAAAGCCAGCTACCAAGATTCCAATGCAGAGCGGGTGCGAGATCTCCTGTGCCGCCTAATGCGGCAATTGCTTGATTTGCCCAGTTCTCTATGTTCTGCCAGGCAATTTCAGGGCCATTGAAGCCATGATCCCTTGGATGCAGGATTGTTCGCTGCAGCTCGCCTTGTCTGCAGCGAGCTGTAATGCAGGCCCTGCTTAATGGCAAATCGGTGGATCCTTCTAGCCCTTTTACGGTAATAAGGTCACTTTCTCCCGCCAATTGCAAGGCTGCTAAAGCTCGGGTTTCTGTAGGAGGATGAACGTAGCCAGATATCAGCAGATGTTCACCTTGATGTGGCGTATAAAGTAGTTCTAGGCTCGCAACTGGCGGGCGTTTACCAATCTCATCTCGCACCGGGATCAGTTTTTCTGCTGCCGGAAAAAGCATCGGTTGATAACAAAGAGCAAGGCCTTTTTGTTGAAGTAAAAGCTCTATTTGTTGCAGGTTTAGGGTGCGCCATTCGAGGCCTATTGCTGCAAATAGTTCTGCATTGGTAACACCCCATTTCACTGGCATTGGGTTGCCGCCAGTGAGCACTACTGTTTCACCAGCTGCCGCTAAACCAACAGCTACAAGGGGCAAAATTGGTGCGCTGCGGTTGCGCCCGTCGTATGGAACACCAAAACACAAGGCTTTTTTTCCTGGGCTACGGAGTACAGGCCCATGGCTGCGATAGCTGCGCAACATCCCGCAAAGCTCCTTCGGTTCGGGCCTTCGGATGCGATGGGCGATTAAGAAGGCTCCTAGCTGCGCATCAGTAGCAAGGCCTTGCAACATTGAGTTCATTGCTTCTTCTGCCTCTGCTTCGCTTAAGCCGCTGCTTGTGTGCTCACCACTGCCCACCTTGCCAAGCAGATCTCGGAACCGTAGTTGTGCAGGATTCAATCCAGAACCACGCTCAGGGGCACAGGTCAATTTGCTGAACTAGTTGTTTCTATTCAACTTGGTTGGCGCTGGATTTGGTTCTTTAGTAACAACGGGCACAAATAGTTGAGTGGAGCTATTCAAAATGAAATTACCCATGGTTAACAGATGAGTATCACTGCCCTTAGCAAAATTGAGCAAGCTAAGGCTGATCGATGCGGTTTAGAGCTTGAGCCAGAATTAGAGCAACTCTCAAAGGAAGGTTGGCAGAAGCTTGATGAGGCTGATTTGGTGATTCGGCTCAAATGGCTTGGCATCTTTTTTCGACCTGTTACTCCCGGCAGATTCATGCTGCGGCTGCGCCTACCGAATGGGGTTATTACAAGCGAGCAACTGGCTTTATTAGCAGATGCAGTTGATCTTTGCGGCACTGAAGGCAGTGCAGACATCACCACCCGCCAAAATTTGCAATTGCGGGGTTTGTTACTAGAGGATATCGCCCCTTTACTGCTAAAGCTCCAGGCGGTAAGCCTCACGACTCGTCAGTCGGGCCATGACAATCCCCGTAATATCACAGGCAACCCCTTGGCAGGGATTGATCCTGAGGAGTTAATTAATACAAAACCACTTGTAGATGCAATTGAGGCGCAATTGCTTGGCCCTGCCGGCCCGCGCAATTTGCCTCGCAAATTCAATGTGGCGGTTGGAGGTGCAAACGATAGTTTTTTGCTTCATAACGACCTCGCCTTTTTGCCGTCTTATTGGCAAGGTGAAATCGGTTTTACAGTTTTTGTTGGTGGGTTCTTTTCTGCCCAACGCAATGCATTGGCAATCCCTTTGGGGTTATGGCTGCGGCCGGATCAATTGCCTGGTTTCAGCCTTGCTTTGCTTCTGCACTATCAGATCCACGGCAACCGTGTTTCGCGCGGTAAAAGCCGGCTGCTCTATTTGGTGGAGGAATTGGGGCTTGAAAGCTATCGCCAGCAGCTGATTGCTGCTTTTGCCGAGCCAGTGATACTTCACGATGGCAGCCATTTGGTGAACAAACCTCCGCGTTCTTGTCTTGGCGTGCATTCTCAGGCTCAAGCGGGATTGCATTGGCTTGGTTTACACGTGCCGATGGGGCGCCTCGATGCTGAAACTATGGCCGAGCTGGCATGCCTCGCTGATACTTACGGAAATGGCGAACTGCGATTTACTGAAGCTCAGAATGTTTTGATTACAAATGTTTCTAGTGAAAATTTAATACCACTTTTAGCGGAACCTTTATTGCAGCGTTTGCGCCCTGAACCAGGCATGTTCCATGCAGAGGCTGTGAGCTGCACTGGCAGCCGGTATTGCAGTTTTGCTCTATTTCAAACTAAATCAACAGCTCAAACAGTGTTAGAGCAATTAGAGCAACGCTTGGAACTGCCCCATGCTCTGCGCAGCCATTGGACGGGTTGCCCAAATGCATGCGGCCAGCCTTACATGGGCGATTTGGGTTTTATGGGAACAAAAATTCGTTATAATGGCGAAATGGTAGAAGCGGTAAAAATATTTATTGGCGCTAATTTAGGCGCAGATCCTAAATTAGCTGATCTGCTTCATAAGGGTGTGCCTATTAGTGAATTAGTAGATGTTTTGGAGCCCTTGCTTTTGGAGCAGTTTGGCGCAAAAGTGCGAGAATGATTATGCGAGTTTGATTAAACGTTGCGTATTATTTTTTGGAGCTAACCGCATCGCAATGGCTCGAGGAGCTTGTTAATGGGGGCGATCTTCTGCAACGGCAGGAGCTCTCTCGTTACTATCAGCAGCTTGATCAAAATCAGGCGTTGCAATTGCTTGCTTGGTGGCTGGGGCAATTGGATAAAGGGCAGGATTTGTCTTTAATTGATTTACTTGGAAGGCCAAAAGGTGAGAAAGCAGCCCAATTACTGCGATTAGCACTGCTGCGAAATAAAGATGATTGGCACCTCGAGCTTTTAATGCCTCTTTTGGGCTATCAAAGGGAAAAAATAGATTTTTTCTTTTTAGCCAACCATGCTTTGCAACCAGGGCCATTGGCTTTGCGTAGGGCTGCTTTGGAGGGTGTTGCTAGGGGGCTTAGCTCTTGGCCGCTTAAACCTCTACGCCATTGCCTAATGCAACTAGGAAAAGACCTCCAACCCCTACTCGCCATCGAAGCTGTTGATTTATTGGCGCGTTTGCCCTGGCCCCGGCAAGGTCTCAACGCATTGGCCTCTACCCCAGGCTTGGACCCCTCGGTGGCGGAACGGCTGGTGCGGCGCCGCGCGGCGGCCACCCCAACAGATTTGTTGCTTGTGCTCCATGGCCGGGCTGGTGGCTTGATTCCGGCTGAAATTGATCAACTAGCTGCTGAATTACGGCTAGCAAGGGGTGGACGGGTGTTTTTGCAGGCATTAACCGATGAGCAGGCCCCATTGCAGGCCCTTAATTTTCCGCCAGCTCCAATCACTTTGGTGCCCTTATTTCAATTACCTGGTCAGCATGTTCAATTTGATGTGCCCGCCATTGCAGCCCATTGGCGCAGCCATGGATGGCCGCTGCGGCGGCTGCCTTTTCTTGGGGCATGGCCCTTCTGGCAGCAGGCGATTAGTTCGGCATTGCAGGCAGCACGAACTGAGGGCTTAAGGCCTCTATTGCTGCATCATCCCCTTAGCGGCAGCTTGGCTTTTCGGTATGTGCAACTGCTAGAGCAGCGATTTAAGGCGCCCTGCCAGCCTTGGTGTGATCCTGCCCAGCTCTACATTGATCCCATTGAGCCCCCGCTGCTTGTGCCCCTGGCTATTGCAGCAAATCAACTCAGCGCTGCTCTGCAGGTAACGGATTGGCCAGCTGCTGTGCAGCTTTGGCCGCCCCTTTTGCAACAACAGCATTTTTATTCCTCACTGCTGAAGCAGTTGGTTTCTCTGCCATGACTACTGCACCACCGATTGGCATTGTTTATTTGGTTGGCGCAGGCCCAGG
>VFLB01000038.1 GCA_009914645.1 Synechococcaceae bacterium Bin_79_3 | reverse complement strand
GCATAAATCCTGGTGATCGTTGCAGGGTCGTAGCTGTTGAGCCCAGCAACCTCAAGAAAATCGCTCAGTTCCCTTGATTTGAGCGTTTCCACTGCTTTTTGCTGCTTTTCAATTGATTCTGATGGGGGATTGGATCAGCTGTGCTTGAACCCCTTATGAAACGGCTTCGCCTTAGCTACGGTTTGGATAAGTTTTAGTTGTTCATCGGAGGCTGGGGTGCTTACAACTCTGCGCCTCGAAAATATTGCCTTGATCGAAGCGTTGGAACTTTGCTTCTCTTCTGGTTTCACAGTGTTAACAGGTGAAACGGGCGCTGGGAAATCAATCCTGCTTGATGCGCTCGATGCAGTAACTGGCGGCGGCCAAGCAGCGCGCCTTTTAAGAACCGGTGCAAATCGTGGCGAAATCGAAGCGGCTTTTTCTTTCAGCCCTGTTTTGCGCCAGTGGTGCGCTCACCAACAGTTAAATCTTGAGGCTGAAGATGAACTACTGCTCAGCCGCGAATTACGACGCCAAGACGACAAACTAATTAGCCGCAGCCGCCTAAACGGGGTGGTTTTAAACAAAACGCTGTTGGCTGAATTGCGGCCGCTCTTGCTTGATCTCACCGGCCAGGGGATCACCCAACACCTAGGCCGGCCAGGGGAGCAACGCCGCTGGCTTGATCGCTGTGGAGGAAGTGCCTTACAAAGTTGCCTGAGCCCAGTGCGCCAAGCCCAAAAGGGTTGGAAGCAGGCCCTGCAAGCACTGGAGCAGGCGCAACAGGCGCTAAATCAGAGCGAACAAGAACGGCAGCGGCAAGAGCAGTTGTTGTATGAACTGGAGGCAGCGCAACTGGAGGATCCCCAGGAGCGGCAGCGGTTGGAGCAAGAGCAGGATCGTTTATGTAATGGGGTGAGGCTGCAGCAAGGTTGCTCTGAATTACAGGGCAGGCTGCAGGAGGGAGCCGAGGCGGCGCCAGCGGTGTTGGAACATTTGGCGGCCTGTGACCAGGAATTACAGGTGATGCTTGGCCTTGATGCCAGCTTGCTGGTGTTTCAGCAGCGCTGGCTGGAGGCCTACAGCAATTTTCAAGAGTTAGCAAAAGACCTTGATGCCTATGCAAGCCGCTTGGAAGCAGATCCAGAACATCTGGCGGCTCTGCAGGATCGAATTGCCTTACTAAAAGGTTTGGAGCGGCGCCATGGCCAGGAGCTCAGCGGATTAATCCAGCGGCGCGACCAATTGCGCCTGCAATTGCTTGAAGCTGGAATGCAAGCTCGATTGGCAGCGCTGGAAGAGGCGGAATTAACAGGCCGGGCAAAACGAGATCAGGCCTGCGCAGCCCTTAGCGGTGAACGCCAAAGAGCAGCTCGCAGCCTTGAAGAGCAGTTGATGCAGGCGTTACGACCCATGGCTTTGCCGGCGGTGCGCTTTGCAATTGCGCTTGATCCATGTTCGCCCGGAGAAGAAGGTGCTGAAACAG
>VFLB01000044.1 GCA_009914645.1 Synechococcaceae bacterium Bin_79_3 | reverse complement strand
CCTTCACTGCTGGGGCCGCGGCCGTCGTAGAGCCCCATAACCCCTTCCACTAAGGCGAGGGGCACCTGCTCACTCCACCAGGCAAATGTGTTGCGCACCCAGGGGGCGCCGCAGAGGATTAAATCAAGGTTGCGACAAGGACGTCCGCTGGCACTTGCGAGTAATTGTGGATCGAGATAATCGGGCCCCACTTTGAAAGTTTGCAAGCCAAGGCCCCTACTGCGCGCCACCGCGGCTAGCAGCAAACTGAGCAGGGTTTTGCCGCTGCTGCTGCAGGGGGCCGCAATAAGAAGGGCCAATTAGAGCAGAAATTTAGTGTGGCAGCAGCTTGGCAGCTAGGGGGGCCGCGGCATTCAATAGCGGATTTGTGCTGTTGTGCCCCCCCCGCAGGGTGCGAGCTACCTCTTTTTGGGCTGATTCCACGGTTGTAGCAACCACTTCTTCCACCAATTCCATGCGGGCCATGCCACCTGCCTCTAGGCGCATGCAACCGCCGGTTTCACAGCAGAGAATCACGCATAGGGGGGTGCGGCCCTTCGGTTCACATACAAGTCGCAAACCCACCAGGCTGCCGGGATGGGTGCTTGGGCTGCCCACTGGCACTGGCATTTGCCGAAAACGCACCGGCGTTCCATCGGGGCGGCGGAAACTGCCCACAATCCCATCACCTTCCGCCATCGAGGTGTGTTCCAGTTGCCAGCCCAAACGATCAGCGATCCAGGCCGCCATCAATAAACCCTGCACTGGCTGATGGCCTTGTACATCTATATCGAGCTGCACCACATGGGCAAGGGCATCTCTGCGGCTGGGCATATCGAAGGCCATGGCAAGGCTTTCTCGCCAGCTCACAAGTCGATACCAATTCAAATCACTTATCGACTGGCCGCTAGCAGCCCTTTGGCAAATCACCTCTAGGGCCCTTGCGGGGGAACCGATGGCGGAATCAACCACGAGCCGCCGTGGCGCTTGGCTTACCGCTTCAAATAGATGGGGCGCTTCATCGAGAGAACCGTTCCACCACACCCAACAGGGCAATTCAGCTGAAATCAAAGGGTTAATCATCTGCAAACCCTGCTCCAAGGCCCCAAGGCCGCCACGCATCACCACCACATCACCGCAAACACTGGTCATTGGCCCTTCCTCTGGCAAGGGGCAATAAGCCGCCACAAGGGTTTCTAGGGGGCGATGGCCATCAAGGGTGGGTGCAAGGGTGATTAAACGGCGCGGCTGGTGGCGGCTGATGGCGGCATCCACCTGCTGGCCGCGTAGATCTTCAGCACTGGCATCCCCTGGCATCTGCCCCAGTTGCCACGCCAGATCGGGCGCCAATGGTGAAGTGGAAGGAGGTAAGCCACACACCGGGATTGCTTCCCTAGCTGCCTGTAGCAATTCCGGACGCTCCAAACCATTGATTGGCCCGTTGAGGCGACCTAAGCGCACCAATTGCTGTTCAATCCATGCCGGTTCCCATACCACCAACGAAAAGGTGCTGGCGCCACTGGCTTGATCATGTTCTCCCTCCCACAGACGCCCCAAATAATCGGGTACATCTTGAGGGGGTAATTCCAAAGGGGCTTGAAGAGTTAATTGTGGAGCCATGGTTTTGATTAGTTAATTTTGCTAAAAGAAAATCAGGGTTAGAAAGCGAGCCGAAGATTTCTAAGGGCGCCGCCAGAGCAAGCCATCACGGGCGAGCAAACTATCTGCAGCAGCAGGCCCCCAGGTGCGGGCTTCGTAGGGATAAACAGGCAGCTGCCAAGGTTGCTGTTCGATCAGCTCCACCAGTGGGGTATAGAGCCTCCAGGCCGCTTCTACTTCATCGCTGCGGGTGAAAAGAGTGGGATCCCCGAGCATTGCATCTGCAAGTAAGCGCACATAGCCCTCATCAGAGGGTTCGCCGAAGGATTCGTCGTAAGAGAAATCCATGTCTACCGGCCGGCTGCGCATGCCGGAGCCCGGGGCTTTCACCTCAAAACGAAAATCAGCACCTTCATTGGGCTGAATTCTCAGGATCAATTGGTTTGCAGTGGGACCAGCGCCCGCGGAGTCAAATAAGTGCACAGGTGCTTCGCGGAAGGTGAGCACCACTTCGCTGAGGCGCTTAGGCATGCGTTTGCCAGTGCGTAAATAAAAGGGCACCCCCTGCCAACGCCAATTGTCGATAAATAATTTCATCGACACATAGGTTTCGGTAGTGCTGTTGGGATCAACGCCAGGCTCCTGGCGATAGCCCGTAAGGGGATCAGCGCTGCTGCCCCCGGGGCCGTATTGACCGCGAACGCAACACTTCCAGGGTTCTGCTTCATTTGCTAAGCGAGCTGCCTGCAGCACTTTTGCTTTTTCGTTGCGAATTGATTCCGGCTCGTAACGCCCAGGCGGTTCCATGGCCGTGAGGGCAAGCATCTGGGTGAGATGGTTTTGAACCATATCCCGCAGGGCACCAGCACTTTCGTAATAACCAGCCCGTTCTTCAACCCCAACGGTTTCAGCTGCGGTGATTTGCACGCTGGAGATGTAATTGCGATTCCAGATTGGTTCAAAGATGGTGTTTGCAAAGCGCAACACCAAAATATTTTGAACTGTTTCCTTGCCGAGATAGTGATCAATACGGAAGATCTGGTTTTCTTTGGCGCAGCTGTTCACGATCCGGTTTAGGTCTTGGGCGCTAGCAAAATCGCGGCCAAAGGGCTTTTCGATTACCACCCGGCTGCGTTTTGAATCTGCAAGTAGGCCAGCAGCAGCCAGTGCTCGGCAGCCACTGCCATAAAAATTAGGCGACACCGACATATAAAAGGTGCGATTGCTGCGGGTGGCCCGCAGGCGATCTATCTGCTCAAGCCGTTTGCCAAGGCGCACCAAATCTTCATCAACCTGAAGATCCACCGGTTCATAAAAAAGACCATCACAAAAAGTTTTCCAGGCTTCTGGATCAGCAGCAATTTCTGCTGCTAGGGATTTCTCCATTTTGGAGCGAAATTCAGCGTCGCTCCATGGCCTCCTGGCGCAACCCAAGACTGCAAATTCGCTCGGCAAGCGCCGCTGGCGAAACAGCTCAAATAAGGCTGGGATCAATTTGCGATGGGTGAGATCGCCGCTAGCGCCAAAGATCACCAAACATTGCGGCGAAATTACCCGTTCCTGCCGCAGACCAACACGTAGGGGATTAGTGAGAGATGCCGTCATGTGCAGAGGTGTTCGCCGTGTTCTTACAGGTTGCCTGTTAGAGGTGAACAGAAGGTGAATGGTCTATCTGTCTGCAGATTTGGAACAGATTTAATAGGTTTCCACATGCCAGCGATCTGCCTTCTTAAGGGCTGGCCTGAGCACACTCCAATCCTGGCCGCGTTTGGCTGCGGCAGCAGACATGGCTTCATCGATGCCGGGTTCCATGCCCTTCAAACCGCACATGTAAACGTGGGTTTTGGGATTTTCGATCAGGGCAAAAATTTCATCGGCATGTTCTGTAACCCGGTCTTGGATATACATGCGGCCGCCGCTGGAATTTTGTTGTTCGCGGCTGATTGCTTTCGTGTAGCGGAAATTTTCGGGATATTCCGTGAGGTAGCGGCTGAAATCGTCTTCGTAAAGCAGGTTTGGTGTTTTGGGAACACCCATAAACAGCCAAGCTTTGCCTTTGAATTTATAGCCTGAATTTTTGTTGTGTTCGCCAGGTTCAAACATCCGACGTAAGTAGGCCCGCATTGGTGCTATGCCAGTACCTGTTGCAAGCATGATCACGT
>VFLB01000117.1 GCA_009914645.1 Synechococcaceae bacterium Bin_79_3 | reverse complement strand
CTCCGGCCACCAATCTGAATTGGACGTACCCGCACCAGCTGTTGCAGTCAAACTTGAAGGGCTGAAAGGGCATTTACCAGAACTTGTCACTGCTGCAATCAAAAGGTGTAAAACCAAAGTAACTCAAAACAAAAAAAGTGAAGAAAACTTTTACATTCCCTTCACTATTTAAGATATATAAGTATATGTACTAGTTATTGCTTACCCTAACCGCAATCGGTTCAAGTGCCAATTCTTCAGAATCTTCAATAATTGGAGGAGAAGTATTAATATTTCTAACCACTAAAGCATCTATTGAAAATAAACCAGGACCAATAAGTAGAAGCGAAATGCTTCCACCCAAATAAAGAGCTACTAATTCCAAAACGTAAATATTGAAACCACCAGTTAAAATATGTTGATAGGCCGCTACTAGCATTGTTCCAGTGATCGCAAGAGCTCCGAGTGGTGCAAAAACACCAAAAATCAGGAGCCAACTACCAATCAATTCAGATATTCCAGCTGCATAGGCGAAAAAGAGCGGAAAAGGCAGGTGCAGTGATGCAACATATGTATTAGCAAACTGCTGAGGATCAGCAAGCTTCTCTTGTCCGTGATGGATCATCATCACACCAATTGCAAGCCTCAAAAGTAATAAACCTGCAGAAGCTAAAAGATTCTGCTTTAAAAAATATTCTTTAATAGGTGGAAGCAACCAACCTGACAAAGCAGCAAAATTTAGGTTTGGTGATTTTTTTAGGGCAAGAAAATATAGTGCAGTGCAGGATGCCAAAAAACCGCCTGCTGATTCAAGCAATAGGGGGGAAGCCATAACAGAAAAAAATGAGGTTAAAAAATTTGGGAAATGAAAAATTTATGCAAGGTCAATCGCTAGGCATGTCTGGCTGGGCAAGTGCGCTCACGATCCAAGCTCCTATCAGAAGCACTGCGAGGGCGGCTGTTGGAGAAAAGTCCATTGAATTACAAACTTTTGTTTCGCAAACTGTAACGGAATGTAACGGTGCTTGTGGGGGCTCGATCGTGTAAAAAAGCAAATGAAAAACGGAGAAGTAGCAGGTTTCCGAAAAGACAGTCAATCGACTGAAATACCTGAAAACTATTTATCTAATTAAATGAACCGGCGACAGCCAAGGTTGATTGATCCGGCATCAAGCATCCGCCCTAGTTTCAATGCTGTGGCTTCTTCTGCCCTACTGAACCTGTATTGCTGCGAAGCAACCCAGCTAATTTCACTCTCTGTGATCACCCCTGTGCTGAGTGATTCCAAGAAAACCTCTCCAAGAGTCATTTGAATAAGTAACGAACTGTTACATTCTGCCGATTAAATAGCTTCGCCGTGGGTTGGGGGGAAAACTGGAAGGCCACGAAAACCAAGGGCAATACTCCGAGCAAATAACAACATGGGATAAAAACGCTTAGCTCTGGCTGGTTCCATGAAAACAGCCTTAAGCAGCAACAGCAGTGGATCACTTGGTTTCATAAGTTTAGAAATCTCAGCGACAGCATCAGATCCATGCCATATCTTTTCTGGAGTAATTAGTGCAGCACCGCGTCCAAAATCAAAACCGAGAGCTAAAAGCTGAGCACGAATCTTGTGATCAGCCCTGCCATCGCAAATAGTTAAAGAAGGAATCCCGCCCACAAGTTCAGCGCGAGCTGCAAAGGCTTGGCAAAATGGACATCCTCCGTCGTATACAAGCAGCAGTGTTGAGCAGGATTCGATCATCAACCCATTCTGGCGGCAACTATTGCGGGCAGCGCAACAAAAAGAGGGAAGATCGCCCCAAGCCCGTTGGTTGCAAGTTGCAACGGTGGCAGAAGACGGAACTGCAAGAGTTAGAACATTAGTTTTTCGTGGCTGGTGCGGCCCTGCAAGCCTGGAATTACTTAGCGACAAACGCAGCTCAAAGTTAAATGAAATAGCCAACAACCCAAGTATCGAAATTTGTTGGCTTCTGCCAAAAGCACGTTGCCAGTTCAGGCTTAGGGGCTTTCGAATAGAGCTAGATGCTGAGCTAAATCAAAAGACACGCGAAATGCACTGGCAGAAACTCAGACCGGAAGCTCGGGCCCTGTGGGCATGGCCGCCACCAGGAGAGGAATTCGATACAACGGCAAGCTTCCCTACAGAAATTGCAGATAATTGCCCGATTCCCATCTGCTTCGAGGTGATCCGAATTGGATTAACCGAAGTGGAAATGCTGCAGTTGGGAGAAAATCCCCACAACAGGATGCGATGGCGAGAGAATCAAAATTGGGCTGAAGAAAAACTCAACCCGTAACACCCTTCAGTAGCAGTTTCACATCAGCAAGACGTTTTGCGTTTACGCCGAGATCTGAATCACCCAACCTGGATACAGAACGGGCCTGCACAAAACCGCGGATCGGATCTGCATAAATCTCAAGGTCGTCAACGAACCCGAAAAGAGCACTGCTAACAGTTGCATGCAGATAGCCGTCTGTTTGATCCACTAAATTTGTTCTAGGCATTAATTCAAGCAACGGCTGTAGAACCTGCACAGCCGCAACTGGTTCTGCCACTTGCCAATTGGCACGAGCGCAGTGAGCAGGTGATTCACATGGAGAAAGTTCGGCATTGTGAATTCCCAAATCG
>VFLB01000268.1 GCA_009914645.1 Synechococcaceae bacterium Bin_79_3 | reverse complement strand
TTTAATTCCAGCAGGCGTAAATCCCTATCGGGCCAGGCCAAGAGCTGGCGAATTTCTGGATTTTTAGCAAGCTCAATTGCAGCTGAAATGCCGGGGCGTTTCCATAGCGGCTCACGAAATCTTGCAGCGGCTGCAGGCACCGCCTGTTGCCACCAGCCCCCGGCTGCAGGCATCAACCCCAACCGCATTCTGTGTAAGCCCCGGTCTGCGCTGGGATCAGGCCAAGTGGGGCCCCGCAGCAAAGAAACACCTAGCCCTGCGGCCGTGCCACTTACCCCTTGGGGACCATCCAAAAGCACAGCTAAAGCGTGTGAATCAGTTCCTGCCGCTAGCCAGCTGATGGCAGCTGCTTCCCAGCGGCTTGCTTCTCTGGCGTTGCGAGGGGTGGTGGGGCGGTTTTGTACCCCCGCCGAACAATCAGCACTCCAAAAATCAGCCGGTTTTGCCAGCGGCAACTCCAGCCGCAACAGTTCATGCTGCTGCTGCCATTGGCTTTGCAGGCATAGTTCCAGCACTTCGCTGCCCGCCTGCAGCCTCAGCAACAGCTGGATTGGGCTTTGGCCGCAACAGCCGCGCCAACGCCACTCGCTACTGAGTGGCCCGGTTTCGATTAATTCTGGGCCGCTACTCCAGCTAAATGGCAGTGGTTTTTCTCGATAATCAGCCGCTAAATCCCAGGCATCCCAGAATTCACCGCGATCGCTATAGCGGCGCCATTGCAAGGGCTCTTTTAGTAGCGCTGGCCCCCAGGCGCCCCCTTGGTAGCCCTGCAGCTGCTCCACCCCTTGGGGCCCCAGCAGCACTTTTACGCAGCTGTTTTGCAAAATCCAGCGCCCTTCCCCCAGCTCCTCTACGCACACCGGCTGTTGAGCTGCCAATGCCTTTGGTCCCAGCGGTTTTTGCACCAGTTGTTGCAGTTCCACCCCAGCACCAAATGGCAGTTGCAACCAGCAACCACCAGTTTTTGCTGCTTGGCTTAGCAGTGGCCCCTGTGGCCCCCACCAGCTATGGCCGGCTGTTGGCTTAGGCATTTTTAAAACCCGGTTGCCAGCTTTTGATGGCAGTAGTTGCCCCACCCACCACTGCTTTGCAAAGCCTGCGCTTAATGGCACCAAACGGCCTAAGGCCTGATCGCGTCTTTGGCGGCTAGCGCGGCGTGCGCTGCACCATTGCCTTTCGGCCTGTTCAAATACCGCCGGAATTGAGGTGCCGGGCAAAATATCGTGAAATTGTTGAAACAACAAACAGCGCCATTCCTTTTGGCTGGCAGTGTGAATTGCTTCGTTAGCTGGATTGCTTGCTGGAGCGAGCGCTTCTGCTACATCTGCTTCCCGCAGCAGGCGCTCAAGGCTGCGGTTGTGTCTTTTTTGATCCGGGCGGCTGGTGGCACAGGCGCGGTGTAATTCCAGATAAAGCTCATCTCGCCACACCGGCAGCTGCGCTGCCAGCGGTTCAAGTTTTGCTAGATAGCTGCGCATAGTGCCGAATTGATGCCCCGCCGCCAGCGGTTGGCCTTGCCATAGGGCCAGTTGATCCAGCATTTCCCGGCTGGGGCCGCCGCCATGATCGCCCACCCCAGGCAGCCATAAGGCTTCAGCTACGCCTGTGGCTTGCTGCCATTCACGGCTGTAGTTGGCCATTGCTAAAGGGTCAGCGTCGCTGCCGATCGCTGCACTCATCAAGGTCAATACGCTGCTGCCGCTTGGATGTTGCCAGCGAAATAAGCGGTGGGGGAAAGGGTTAGTGGCATTCCAAAACAACTTATGGGTAAGGAACCAACGCACCCCGGTGGCAGCACATACAGCAGGTAAGCCAGCGCTAAAGCCAAAGCTGTCTGGCAACCAGGCCAAGTTGTGCTCCCATTCGGGAAAGGTTTTGCGGCTATAAGCCTGGCCTTCACTGAACTGCCGCAGTAAGGAGCTCGATCCCAGCAAGGTGCAATCGCTTTCCACCCAGGGGCCATTGAGCGGTTCCCAGCGGCCTGCCTGCATCAACGCCCTGATTTGGCTAAACAACAGAGGCCGGTGCAGTTCTAACCAGTGATACAAAGCTGGAGTGGAATGGCCAAAACAAAGCTGTGGGTGGCTTTTCATTAAGCCCAGCACCGATTCAAATGTGCGCACTGCCGCCTGCCAGGTGTCTGCCACCGGCCATAACCAGGCCAAATCGAGATGGGCATGGCTCAGTAGTTGCAGCGCTGCCGGTTTTGGTAGCTGGGCTAGTTGCTGTTGCAATAACGCTTGATTAAAACCGCATGGTTTTTGCGCTAATGCGGCCTCTAAATCTTGGCGCTGCTGCGGCGAAATGATTTGTTCTAGGTGGCTTAAATCCTGTTGCAGCAAGCGTAGTTGGCTAAGCAGCAGCAGGCCGCTCAGATCGGTAGGGCTATCGGGTTCCCGCTCCAGCCGCGCCAGGATTACCCCCCCCTCATCGTGGCTGGGGCTGCGTAATTCCAATTCCAAGTTGAGCGGCGCCCCTTGCCAAAAACGTTGCGGCAACAGCCAGCGGCAGGCGTTATCGAAAAGATCACCCTGCACCACGGTTTCACCATCCACCTTCAAAGCGGCAGCTTCTGCCCACCAGCGCAGCGCTAAACGCACCTGCCCTTGAGGTTTTTCCTCAAGCCAGGCCGGCGGACATCGCAAGCAATATTGCAATTTCAAAAGTTGGCCACCCCTGGGCCAAATCACTAATCCACGCGCCTCCCAATCAGCGCGATGCTTTTGCCCCCAAGGGTGATGCTGCCCTGGGCTGCCATCTTCCCTGCGCCAAAAGGGCAGTAGATCCAACTCCCTCAAGGGGGCAAACGTTTCAATCCACCCCTTAACTAACGCTTCTAGGCCTTTTTCCATCCGCAGCTGCCCGTATGGCCCATAGGATGACTCAGCCGCTTCGGGTGCGGCACCAATCCCTGTCCTTTCCGGCTGGACCATGCTCGCCCTCAAGATTTCTGTTTATTCGGTTGTTTTCTTCTTTAT
>VFLB01000323.1 GCA_009914645.1 Synechococcaceae bacterium Bin_79_3 | reverse complement strand
TTGTAAAAGCAGGATCAAGGGCATTGGGAACCAATAGCAATGGACACCTTGGGGCGCGATCACCCCAATAACCAAGCGTATTGCGGCTTACTGCGATAACCGGCACCCCGGGGGGTAATTCAAAGCCGTAGCCACTGCTGTGGGCGTGATACGCCACAGCTCGCCCCCGCAATTGCCGCAACAGGCCAGGCACATCAAAACCCCAACTAACAATCCAAAGTGCTGCCCCCGGCGCTGCTTCTTGCTGCAATAAATCAGCTAAAAATAAGTAGCCAGCTTCCTTTTGCCTGTAGGTAACGATTTCAACAGCTGGAGCGAATTCAGCGCACAGGCGGGCGCTTTGCAACGCCACCAGCAGCCCTCCGCAGCGAAAACGAGAGCTGGTACCTGGCACTAAAAACCGCAGGGGGCTGCGGTTCACTCAGTTATTAACGGTTTCGGTGCTGCCATTAATTTGACGACGAGTAAGAAATCCAAATAAAACCTTACCGATCGCCGCTACCAAATTACCTTCCAATTCTTGGAATAATTTCATATTTAAATGAAAAGCATTATTGGCTTCTTCCACCATCCGATCAGCCATCACCTGATCAATCGCTAAGGAATTCAAAGCAGCCCGATAAGTATTTTTGAATTCCTTTTCATCTTCAATTGCAGGGAATACATAAAACTGCAAGCCGGCATCCCCCTGCATATTCATTGCCTTTTGAGCAATGGTTTTAAGAATCTGGCCGCCGGAAAGATCACCTAGGTATCGGGTGTAGTGGTGGCCCACCAGTAATTCAGGGGCGCTATTTGCAAGCTCGTGTATGCGCGCTACATATTCGGTGGCAGCAGGGGAGGGCTTGATTTGCTCCAACCAATTTTCGCCGTAGTAAAAAACCAAATCGGCTTCTAAGGCGCTACGGCGATCAAGGGCAGCGAAAGCGATCGGTTGCAATACAGGATTAGGCCGAAGGCGATCGATCTCTTCCTCCATGGCCGCATATACGAAATACAAACTCGCAACAAGCTTGCGATAACTCAACTTATCCACCACTCCTTTTAAAAAGCAGCTCACGAAACCGGTATTTTCCGCCATCGTGTGGGATTTTTTGGTGCCTTCCCGCAGCTGGGTGGCAAGGGGAACTGCAGATTCCGTGGCATCTGCGCCGCCTAGAACAACGTTTGAATCAAGGGCAACAGCCATGGGGCTCGGTGCTCGGGCAATCTTGAATTGAGCGTAAGCGCCTCTTAGCTAGTTATGGCTGCAAAAGTTGCGAAGGATTACGAGCGGTAGTGCCAGTGCGGCAGCATCGATAACAGCAGAACACGCAAAACTAGGCTCATCTTG
>VFLB01000087.1 GCA_009914645.1 Synechococcaceae bacterium Bin_79_3 | reverse complement strand
TTTTCCCTGATCAGCGGCACGGTAATAGCAGGGGCATTGTTTTTATTACTGGAGGTGCAAAGACCGCTGCACAGGCTTGAGAACGCACTCGGCAGGGTGGGTTTGGAGCAAAGGCCAGCACCATTGCCAAAAGAAGGGGCTGTTGAAGTGCAACGGCTAAGCGGCCGTTTTAATTCCATGCTGGCCCGGTTAGAGGAAAGCGAAACAGAGCGAGCCACAATGCTTGCGGGTATCGCCCACGACTTGAAAAGTCCGATAACCAGATTACGGCTAAGGCTTGCGGTGGAATCCGCTAGCCCCCAAGCCCAGGCCGATCTTGACGCCCTTGAGCGGATTACAGGTCAATTCCTTCTATTTGCTGGGGGCGGGCAAGGGGAGCAAAAAATATTGCTGCCATTAAATGAATTAATTGGTGAATTAAGCGCCCGATATGATGATAAATATTTGAAGTTATTTTTAAAGCCTCTACAAGCGTTAGTGCAACCGGTGGCCCTCGGTAGAGCACTGGCGAATTTAATCGATAATGCCCTTTGTTACGGAGCGCCGCCGTTAGTAATCCAACTCACGAAAGAGGGGGCGATGGTGCTTATTAGCATTACCGATCAAGGTGTTGGAATCTGCCAAAGCGAACGTGCACAAGCTTTGATGCCGTTTCATCGGCTTGATTCCTCCCGGAGCGGGAGTGGCCACTGCGGTTTAGGCCTTGCGATTGCCAGCAGGGTGGCGGAATTGCATGGGGGCCAGCTCGAATTTCGTGATCCTCCCGGCGGTGGGTTCAGTGTTTGCTTGCTGCTAAGTGGGGATCTGAGCTAATGAAAAATATTGCTAAATACCTGTTATTGGGCCTAGGGCTAAGGATTGTTATCGCCCTATTGCTACCTCCTGGATACGACGAGGCTTATTACCTTTTTTACGGCCATCATCTAGCGGCCAGTTATTACGATCACCCAATCATGGTGGGTATCTGGGCATGGTTGGGATGGCAATTTCCTGGCGATAGCTTTGGCCTGCGAATCCCAAGCCTGATTAGTTACACAATTGCTAGTGGCCTGTTGGCGCTGGCTGCGCGCAAACGTTTAACACCGGGCAGTGGCACTTGGACGGCGATTTTGACGGGTTTAGCGCCGTTGTTGCTGGTGGTTGGAGGCGTGATGTTGCTGCCGGATGCTCCGTTGCTGCTGAGCCTTAGCGCTGTGGTGTGGGCCCTTGCCGTGGGGCTTAGCTGGGGCTGGCTGGGCTTGCTGCTGGGATTTTTAACACTAAGTAAATATCAAGCCCTACCACTGTTGTTGTGTTTGTTGTGTTGGGCCCTGAGCCAAAGCCAAACTCGGAAACGCCTATTTAGCTGGGAGGGGTTACAGGCCTTTGGCGGCTGGCTAGTTGTATCAAGTCCTTTATGGCTGTGGAACTTCCAAAACGGTTGGATTTCATTTTTGTTTCATAGCGCCCGCACTCAAGGCGCTGAGGGTTTCAATTTTTCAGGCCCACCTTTATTTTTACTTACTCAAATATTGGCGTTATTCCCAACTATTGCGTTATTGATGCTGCTGGGATTAACACCACAAAAACCAGATCGATACAGCACATTTCGCGAATTACTGCGTTGGCTGGCGATCCCACAATTGCTGTTGTTTTTACTTTTAGCTGGCCGCATGCAGGTATTAGTGAGTTGGCTGGTTCCCACCTGGTGGTTATTAGTGCCCCTGGCGGCTGAACGCTTGGCCCAGGCCCAGGCAAAGGGTGCTAATTGGTTAAAACCCTGGATTTGGTTCACAGCATTGCTGCCGCCAGTGCTGATGTTGATTGCCGCAAGCCATGTGCGGTTTGGGATTGGCAGCGCATTGCTACCAAACAAACTAGACACCTCGAAAGAATTATTTCCACCCGCTCGCCTGCGGCAAGCTCTGCAAAATAACCCAGCGCTATGGGAAAAGCTAAAGGCTGCCAAGCTACTGGTGGGTCAGCGGTATTACGAACCTGGATTACTTGCTTTGGCGTTAGGGGGAGATAGCAAAGCCATCTTCACAACAATCAACAAAGATGCCCGCGGTTTTGCGTTCTGGCGCCCAGCCGATGGCTATGTAGGTAGCTCTGGTATTTTATTTAGATTAACTGAACCAAAACAAGGAAATAAAGAATTAGAAATCAAGAGGCAACTTGGCCCTCTTACCCCCATAGGAATAGTTGAGCTTCCACGGGGTGGACAAACCGCTCAGCGGATGGAATTTTATAGCTTCGCGCCGATACCACTACTTAGCGAGGGAAAATAACAAACCACCACCACCAATTAAGACCAAACCAACCCATGCATAAATAGTAGGGCGCTCCCCCAAAAAAACAAAACCGATAAGCGCTACTACCAATAAACTGAGCCGATCAACTGGCACCACTAAAGAAACATCGCCCTCTTTTAAAGCTCTAAAGAAACAAAGAGAAGATAAACTTGTAGCAATACCAGAAAGAACAATAAATATCCATGTTTGTTGCGACAGCACAAATGGATTGCTCCACTTACCAGCTGCAAAAATAAGGAGTGGTAAAAATATAGAAACCACAAATGTTCTTACTAAAGTAGCAAGATCTGGATCCACCTCCTCTAAGCCAACCTTCGCAAACACCGCAGAAGCAGCTGCAAAAACGGCTGAAAGCAATGCCCAAATAAACCAAAGAGGCAATCCAGCAAACACTAGTTATTACCAACCCTGGGGAGCATCAGCAAAACCGGAAGAGGAGCCACCAAAGGCTTCATCATCAAACCAATCTGGGTCGTGGGCATCAACATCAAGTTCATCTTCTGGAGCTGGGTCCGCTGGGATTTGATCTTCTGGTATTGAAACGACTTCTTCAATTTCACCTGGAGTGGGGAGAGGGGATGCCTGCATTGATGCTCCGGGCCCGAATAGCTAACCCCATTAAGCCTCACGTGAAGGCGCTCCATGGCAGATCAAGGGCTCTATGAGCAAACCAAAACATCAAACCGATTAAAACGGGAAAACGTCTTTTTTATGAAGACCTACTGAGAATGCGCTGAAACCTACCTACTGCTTAGAACTCACAAAACACCTAATGCCCCTCAGAGCGCGACTAGCAGGTTTTGCAATATCCAAAACCAGCACGACCCTATCCTCCGGGGTTTGTAAATTTAAACACTTAAGTGAGTTTAATGCATTCTGCAGCACTATGCTGTAGACAGTACTAGTGCTTCCGATCGCACCGTGACTACTGAAAGTGGCAGTCAGGGGGCAGGAGAATTTGATGTTCCGCAGTTTCAGTACCTAATGCTGCCTCTGCTCAAGGTAATGGGTGGCGGGCATGAGATGACAACCATTCAAATGAGTGATGCCGTAGCAGATAAACTTTTTATGACTGCTGAAGCATTGAGCCAGGACCTGCCGATTGGACCGCAAAATGAATTTAATAATCCGATAAAATGGGTACAGCACCTGTCGATTGGACAGCAAAATGCATTTAATAATCGGATGGGATGGGCAATAACCTTTTTATATAAAGCGTGTCTTCTTGAGCGCCCACGCAAAGCAACTTAT
>VFLB01000232.1 GCA_009914645.1 Synechococcaceae bacterium Bin_79_3 | reverse complement strand
GAGGTAAAAGAAGTAAAAATGCGCTACAAAATCGATGAGCACGATTATCAAGTGCGCATCGGCCAAGCGGTGCGATTTCTTAAATCCGGCGACAAGGTGAAATGCACCGTGATTTTTCGTGGTCGTGAAATTCAACACACTGCCCTTGCGGAACAACTTTTGTTTCGTATGGCGAGAGACCTTGAAGAAAATGCTGAATTGCAGCAGGAACCAAAGCGGGAGGGGCGCAACATGATCATGTTTCTTGGCCCGCGCCGGGTGCCGCTCAATAAAGACAAACCCGAACAACTCACTAAAGCTGTGCGCACATTGCCGATCAATGTTGCAGCTAAGCCAGAAATTGAAACTGCAGCTACCTAAAACCCGTCATAGGGATTGTCACCTAGCCCACGGGCCACTACCGTGGCGCAGTTGAGCTGCTGTCACAACCGAGCGTGCGTTTTCACATCCAACAGGAAAGCGATATCCCGGCTTCCACGCAGCTCTACAACCAGATCTGCTTTGCGATAGCCGCCCGTCATTTTCCGCCAGGTCATCGTTTACCGAGCACTCGCCAATTGGCGATGCAAACCGGTTTGCACCGCAACACCATCAGCAAGGTTTATCGCCAGCTGGAAAATGATGGTGTGGTGGAAGCAATGGCTGGTTCCGGAATCTATGTGCGCGATCAGCAAAAACCGAGGGAATTAAAAGCCCCTGCAGGGCCCAGGGGGCGCATCCGCCCTGATATCGATCAAGAAGTGCGCCGCAGCATCGATGGCTTGCTTAACGCTGGTTGCACCCTGCAGCAGGCCCGTGAATTACTCACCCATGAGGTGGATTGGCGCTTGCGTTGTGGCGCCCGCGTGCTGGTGAGCACGCCGCGGGAAGACATCGGGGCCTCGATGTTGATCGCAGAAGAATTAGCGCCATGCCTTGATGTGCCCGTGCAAGTGGTGCCGCTTGAGGAATTAGAAGCAGTGCTCGAAAGCTCCAACAACGGCACAGTTGTAACGAGCAGATATTTTCTGCAACCCGTGGAAGAACTTGCAAAAACCCATGGGGTGCGGGCAGTGGCTGTGGATCTAAACGACTTCCGCCATGAACTTAATCTGCTTAAAGAACTAAAAACCGGCAGTTGTGTTGGGCTTGTGAGCATCAGCCCCGGCATCCTTAGGGCCGCAGAAGTGATCCTGCATTCAATGCGCGGCCAAGAGCTGTTGGTGATGACCGCTTCTCCAGATGTGGGCAGCCGCCTACTAGCCCTTTGCCGGGCTGCAAGCCATGTGTTGTGCGATAAACCAAGCCTGCCATTAGTGGAGCAAACCCTGCGCCAAAACCGCTCCCAACTGATGCGTATGCCCCAAGTACATTGCGCCCAAAGTTATCTAGGTGCCAGCACAATCGATATGCTCAGAAAAGAAATCGGCCTCACTGAAACCCCTGCAGACAGCGGGATTGATTAATGAGATGTTTAAAAGTTTAAGAGCTGATATTGCAATTATTAAAGAAAGAGATCCCGCCGCGAGGGGCCCTTTAGAAATTCTATTTTGCTATCCGGGGCTTCATGCAATTTGCCTACATCGCATTAGCCATCAGCTGTATCGGTTAAAACTGCCTTTACTGCCACGCTTATTATCTCAAATTGGGCGTTTCTTTACAGGGGTAGAAATTCATCCTGGAGCAAGAATTGGCCGTGGGGTATTCATAGATCATGGCGCTGGTGTGGTGATTGGTGAAACAGCGGTAATCGGTGATCGTTGCTTGTTATTTCAAGGGGTAACACTTGGCGGCACCGGAAAGCAAGGCGGAAAACGCCATCCCACCCTCGAGGAAAATGTAGTAGTGGGGGCAGGCGCAAAAGTATTAGGCGCAATTAATGTGGGTACAAACACTCGTATTGGCGCTGGTTCAGTATTACTTAGGGATGTGGAGCAGGATTGCACGGTGGTGGGGGTGCCAGGCAGGGTGATCCATCAATCGGGGGTGAGGATTGATCCTTTAGCCCACTCCCAACTACCAGATGCAGAGGCGCAGGTGATTCGCAATTTAATGGAACGCATCGATGCCCTTGAAAATGCCCTGCAACAGCAAAATCGAGGCAATGAACCCGGCGGCACATCCCAAAGCCTGCGAGACCGCGAGATAATAGAGTTTCTTGAAGGCAGTGGTATTTAAATATCTAAATTTTATGTCTAAATCTTGTGTCTAAATATTCTGAGCTTCAGGTGCTTGCGGCTGGAACATAAACATCGAATAAATCACATTTCGCCTCATTTGGGTCATCATTTCAAGGAACATATCATAGCCCTCATTTTTATATTCAATCAAAGGATCTTTTTGGCCATAGCCCCTAAGGCCAACAGACTCCCGCAAAGCATCCATACTTTGCAGATGTTCACGCCAGAGTGTATCAATTTGTTGGAGGATAAAAAATCGCTCCGCTTCCCGCATTAAGCCATCTCGCATTTCTTCTATTTCAACTTCTTTAAGATCATATGCAATCCGCAACTGTTCATGCAGAAAT
>VFLB01000093.1 GCA_009914645.1 Synechococcaceae bacterium Bin_79_3 | reverse complement strand
TATAGGTGGGCCTATTCATTGCTGGGCCTGCCATTTTGCCCACAGATCTGGCCGACGTTCGCGGGTGCGTTGTTGTTGCTGTTCGATTCGCCAGCGTGCGATGGCACCATGATCGCCACTACGCAATACCACTGGCACTTGTTGGCCTTGAAATTCTGCAGGCCGCGTGTAATGGGGATGTTCTAATAATCCAGCACTATGGCTTTCTTCAATTAATGATTCAGCACTGCCAACAGTACCTGGTAACAACCTAACCACCCCGTTAATAATCGTCATTGCCGGTAATTCACCACCAGTAAGTATGAAATCACCTAACGATACTTCTTCATCCGCTAAACCACGAATACGCTCATCAAAACCTTCGTAATGCCCGCAAATAAGAATCAATTGTTGGTAATTATCTGCCCATTCTTGCAATTTCTGCTGCTGTAATGGAATCCCTTGAGGGGTCATTAGTAGGCTGCAGCAGCTCCCCTGTTTTGGGATTGCTTGATAGGCGGCAAATACCGGTTCTGGTTTTAAAACCATTCCGGCCCCACCGCCATAGGGTTCATCATCAACCTTGCGGTAGCGATCAGTGGTGTAATCACGAGGATTATGGCAATACAAACTTGCAATACCTGAACTAAAAGCACGGCCGATTACCCCTAACTCAGTTAATGGTGCAAATGCTTCTGGCACCAAGCTCAACACATCAATGCGCATCAGCTAGGTGGCTTGCTTACGCGGCGGATTTCAGAACAAAATTGTGATGCTTCTAAAATTTCAGCATTCCAAACCAAAAGGCTACGTAAACGTAAATTAGGTTTTTGAAACCAAATTGTTTCTTGCATTTTTCTAGCACCAACTTGATGTTCAATTTCTAATTGCGCCTCCGGTTGTAACCGCCAACAGCCGCAGATGCCCGCTTCAGCTTTAAAGCGGCCATCACCAAAAAAAACAAGCTGTCGGATCGGCATGTTTGGATTTTGTAGTTGTAATGCTCCCAGCTGCCCTTCCGAATCGTCGGTTTTCGCCGGTAGCCATTGCCAATGCAGTTCAGCCCGTTCGCTTTCTTCCCAACTACTTTCGCCCTGATCGGGTTTATAGCGTGATCGCAAGCTCAACCAGTTCCCACCGCATAGCTCCATAAGCTCTACAGCGCTAATGGGTGGAAATGGCTTGCTGTTATCTGTCACAGAGCTGATCAATTTGCGATGTTTCTATCATCGC
>VFLB01000330.1 GCA_009914645.1 Synechococcaceae bacterium Bin_79_3 | reverse complement strand
CAATACCAACCTTGTTGCCTACCCTCAATAATATCTCCATTCGCCTGCACTCTTTCAAAGAATTGATTAACAATTAAATGATGGCGGGGATCGCTAGTTCTGATAAAACGATCGTTGCTAATTCCCCATTCAGCCCAATTTTGTACATATTCAGCGCTAATTTTGTCGCAATGTAATTGAGGCGGGATTGCGGCTTGTTCAGCAGTGCGCAGTATCTTTTGCCCATGTTCATCGCAACCGGTAACAAAAACCACTTGCTCTCCACGCTGGCGCCTGTAGCGGGCGAGGGCGTCTACAGCCAAAGTGGTGTAAACACTACCTATATGGGGACGATCGTTGACGTAGTAGAGCGGAGAAGTGAGGGTGGTAGTCATCGGCACTGATCTTACCTAGGTGGTGCGGACTGCCATGTTCCACATTTGCTAAAAAATTATGCCTTTAAGCCTTGAAACCATATCCACGCCGGTACTGATACTTGGGGGGGGTAGCGGAGCCCTTGGAGCAGCCTTGCAATGCGCCCGCAGCGGAACCAAGTGCTTGCTCGTTACGCCAGGAGCATGGGTGGGGGGAATGCTTAGTGCCAGTGGTGTTTCCGCGCCGGATGGTAACGAATTGAGCCCATGGCAAACGGGCTTGTGGGGTGCATTGCTACGCCAACTCAGGCAACAAGTGCCCCAAGGGTTAGACCAAAACTGGGTTAGTTGTTTTGGTTTTCAACCGGGGCAAGCTGAGGCAATATTTCAAGGATGGCTAGCGGCTGAACCGAATCTGCAATGGCGCAGCGGGATGACTTTGGAAAAACTGAACAGACTGGGTAACAGGTTGGTGGAAGCAATATTCAGCGATTCCAGTGCTCAACTCCAGGTTAAGTTTGATTTAATCGTTGATGGCACTGAGTTAGCAGAAAGCCTTGCTCTAGCGGGGATAAAACATCGTTTTGGCTGGGAACCCAAAGAGCAATGGAACGAGCCCAGTGCTCCCACCTTGCAAGAGCTGAAGCAAGATCCATTTTTTATTGCTCAGCCTGTTCAATCTCCCACCTGGGTTGTTTTCGGTAAGTGGAATGGCAGTTTGGTAGGTAATCAATACATTCCCAAATCCAAGCAAGCGAACCCGCCATTTAATGATTGCCTTAATCCCCATGGTTTGCTTAGAACCCTTAGCTATGGGCACCTGCCAGAAGATTGGCTGATGCTGAATTGGCCCAAAGCCGGAAATGATTGGCATCAAGATCCTGGAGCTCCGTTCAGTGGTTCCAATGTTCGAATTACCGAACATCGCGCTGCAATGCAAAATCACAGCCTTGATTTTTTGAACGAATTGCAAGTAATTAGCAATGGTTTATTGCAGCCTGCTAATGCATTCCCCTCGAATCTTGCTGGGGGTTGTTTAGCTCTTCAGGCCTATTGGCGTGAGAGCAGGCGATTAATTGGTGCCTGCACAGTTATTGAACAGGACCTATTACCAAATCAAAAAAATAGATTAAAAGCCAAAAATAGCATTGCTGTTGGTAATTATCCAAACGATCACCATTATCCTGGTGCAGATTGGCCCCTGGCGCCAAAATCAATTCCTTGGGGAGGAAGATGGAGCGGCACACCATTTTGTATACCCTATGAGTGTCTTTATGGAGCTGAAATATCAAATTTATTAATGGCAGATAAGGGGATTAGTGTTAGCCACATAGCTAACGGCGCCACCAGATTGGGTCCTTTAATTCTAAATGTTGGTCAAGCTGCTGGTGTGGCAGCAGCCCTTTGCTTTCAGGGGGGGGTGCTGCCTGCGGATCTCGAGGTAAGACAGGTACAACGAGATTTAATCAATGATCAAAAGGCACCATTAGGTCCATTCATATTGGAAGATTTGCCTTGGCATTCACCCGATTGGCGAGATCAGCAGATGGCGGCCCTTAATGAAAATCCCCAAATCTGCATCCCCATGGCTCCCCCATTAGAACCAGGAGAACAAGCCCAAATAATGGAGCTGAATATCAAAGCGGAAGACCAATGGTTTGGTTACTGGGATGGAATGGAATGGCCTCTGATAAGCCTCGAGCCAGTGGTAAAAATGCAAATGGAAAATTTGCACGGCAAACGAATAACCGCTCTTGGTCGCTGGAATCCGTGGGGTCCTTGGTGGCGAATCAACCAATTGTTGCCCTGAGATGTAATAAATCGCGGCCGGGATCAACCTCCTGAATTTGTACATTCAGTGAATCTCCTGGAATCGCCCTGTCGCGCAAACGAGCAGGTAATTCCATTGCCCACGCTTCTATCCGCACAAGTGCAAGATCCTGATCCTCCCGAAGCCAACGAAGCATAATTGCTGGCTTCAAATCCCTATTTTGTTTTTGCAGCTGTAGCCATTCGAGCAAGCAAGCCCTTTGATCTTCTCTACTTATTTGGGCTACTTCCTTACTTTGTTGCTCCAATTGCTCAAGCTGAGGTTTGATATCTTCTTCATTATTAGGGGTCCCTTTTAGTAAACCTGAATATTGCAACCACTGGCGATGGGCTATGAGATCAGCATACCTACGTATTGGAGATGTCCATTGCAGATAGCTTTCTAGGCCAAGAGCTTGATGCGGGGCAGGGATTGAATGCAATCGGCTTCGCCCAAGACCAAGGCGTTGGTGAGCCCATCTCACAGCTCCAGGTGGTAATGCAAGCAATTGTTGATCGCTAAGACTTTGGTTACCAGCTTGCCCCCGAAAGGGCATCGCTAATTGCTCTTTTTGTGCCCAATTGGCTACTGCTGCTCCTGCTAAAACCATTGCTTCAGCAACCATACCCCTTGCGGAACATGGCTCCGTAATTTCAAGTTTTAGTTCACCTTCAGAACGAAATAACCTACCTTCTGCCTGATCCATCATTAATGCGCCTTGGCCTAAGCGCCAGGTGCGACGAGTTATAAGCAAATTATGCAATAGGGAAAGATCGGGATCTTCGGGGGGGGCAAGTTCAATAAGTTCGTCTGCATCGTTGTAACTGAGGGCATAGGTAATGCGCACCCAGGATCGATAGATTTCACAACTTAGAATTGAGCCATCGCAATCAAGGCATACGGCAACACTTAGAGCTGCTTTATTAGGCCCAGGCGTAAGACTAAATGGGCCAGCGCCAAGTTGAAGCGGGAACATGGGAACTAGCCTGTCGCTTAAATAAAGACTTGAAGCTCTACGTTTTGCCTCTAAATCAAGGCAACTATTAGCGGTAATAAGTCTATGGGGATCTGCCACATGAACCCATATCTTCTGCCTGCCATCTAGATCAATTTCTAATGAAAGAGCATCATCAACTTCGAGAGTGCTTGGATCATCAATGCTGAAGCAACGCAAATAACTGAGATCAATGCGATCGTTGTCTCCTTCCTTAAAATCCAACCATTGCGAGAGGAGTTTTTCAGCTTCTATTAAGCATTCATGCGGAAATTCTTCATTGGCAATAAAAGTTGAAGGCTGAACTAATTCTAAAGCAACTTTAATTTCTAGAGCCAAATGCTTACGTCGCCGCGCGACTCGCAAAGAGCGTAATTCATCAATATTGCGAACGTAGATAGTATCACGCTTCAATCTAAATAAATCTTGATTCGCCGCTAAAGAAAGCCAACAAGATGCGAGTTCGGCTGGAGAGGGAGAATTGAATAATAATCTACTAAAATCTAAAATGCTTGCACCGAGGCCGCTTGAGCAAAAATTTGCTTTGCCTTGCGACTGCATCCACGCAGTTGCAAAAATGCTGGGAGCTAATCTAATAGAACTTAGGCCAATCAAAAGATCTTGATCTTGCCAATCGCTGCAAGATGCGATTAAAAAAAGGTCCCTAAGAGGATATCCTTTACTTAGCTTAGCCTCGGGTGGCGAGTGTAAAAAAGCTTTTCCAGCTCTTAATTCCTTTATTAATGCTATTCGTGACGTGCGGCCCTCGGGTACGCAACCAACTAAATCGCCAATTTGCACAATTATGTATTTATTAAGATCTGCTTGATGTTAATGCTTAAACATTAACCCTCAGGATTAACAAATGGCAATAGAGCCATGATGCGAGCTCTCTTGACAGAATTAGTTAAATCGCGTTGTTGTCTAGCTGTTAGGCCTGTCATGCGACGAGGCAATAGTTTGCCACGCTCAGTTATAAATTTTTTTAAAAGCTCAGTGTCCTTATAGTCGATAGGATCGCCTGGCTTGATTGGGGAGAGACGCTTTTTAAAAAATGAACTGGACATTGGAATTCAGAAGAAAAAACTAAAAACTGCAACTAAGAGAATAGTTGCAGGATGCAAAGAAATTTTGGGATGGTGAGCTTCGCTCAACTCACTTGATTTCTTTATGGACAGTGGATTTGTTGCAATGGGGGCAGAACTTTTTGATCTCCAGCCGTTCGGTGGTGTTCCTGCGGTTCTTCTCTGTGGTGTAACGAGACACCCCAGGACTGCGTTTGGAGGGGTTGGACCGGCATTCCGTGCACTCGAGGGTGATCACGATCCGGACGCCCTTGTTTTTGGCCATAAGGACGTTGCGCCGCTTCTAACTTGCGGTGTGACAATCCATGAGCATAACCGATTGGGTAGCGGCAATCGGTAGGATCCAGCCGCTGCTCTTGCTTTTAAATGCGCGTATCGCTGCAATGGCTCAGGGAGCTAGTTCCGTTCAGCTGTGATCCATCGGCTCTAGCTGAAAAGCTTTCGATGGCTGGATTCGAAGTGGAAGCGGATGAGGATCTAAGCCTGAGGGCTAAAGGAGTGGTGTGCGGACGAGTTGAGCGCATAACAGCCCACCCTGATGCCACAAAATTAAATATTTGCGATGTTTCTATAGGAGCTAGTGCACCTTTACAAATCGTTTGCGGCGCCAGCAACGTGAAAGAGGGCATGGCTGTGGCCGTGGCCACTATTGGTAGCTATCTGCCAGCAATAAAACTTGATATCAAACCGGCGAAATTAAGAGGGGTAGATAGTTGCGGAATGCTCTGTTCCCTCGCCGAACTTGGCCTCGATACTGATGTTGAAGGAATTGTGGACCTGGAGCAAATTGCCCTTTCCTCAGGTCAGCAATTACCTCAATTAGGTCAACCGGTTGGTCCGTTATTGGGCCTGAATGATCGAATTTTTGAGTTAGCAATCACTGCAAATCGAGCTGATGGCTTATCGATGCTGGGGTTAGCAAGAGAAGTGGCCGCTCTTGAACAGCTATCTGTTGTATTTCCAGAGGTTTCAAAGGGCTCAAAAGCTGAAAATTTAGAAAGTGAGTCGTTATTCGAATTTTCCGAACTTTTCTCCCTCACGGCAATAGAGGATGTGCAGGTGGCGGCATCTCCCCTCTGGTTGCAACGCCGGCTCGAGGCAGCGGGGCAGAGATCCATTAATAACGTTGTTGATATCACAAATCTGGTGATGCTGGAAACGGGACAACCGCTGCACGCCTACGACAGCAAATTGGTGGGTGATTCTGCTTGCTTTGGCCTCCGGCTAGCAAAACCCGGCGAGGTTTTAAAATGCCTTGATGGGATAGATCGACAATTAACCAGTGATAATTTATTGGTTACAGAGCAGGATATTCCTGTTGCTTTAGCAGGAGTGATGGGCGGTGAAGCCAGCGCAGTGCAATTACAAACTAAAAGTATTTTATTAGAGGCGGCAGTATTCTCCGCCTCTCAAGTGCGCCGCAGCAGTAGGGCCGCCTCACTTCGCAGTGAGTCTTCAGCACGCTTTGAAAGGGGCGTTGCAAAGGCCAATTGTTTAGCAGCAGCTGATCGTGCAGTGGATTTACTTCGAGAAATTTGTGGTGCTAAGGCAACTAAGCGTTGGGTAGCTGCCAAAAATACAAAGGAGATAGAGCCAATTTCCTTTCGCAGAACTGCCCTTGAAAAACTTTTAGGCCCCCTTGATGGAGGCGATTCAGGCTATGAAGAAATAAATAGTGAAGATGTGGTAACTATTCTCGAGAGCTTGGGCTGCCATGTTCGTAGCGAAGGGGAACCCCAATCTGAATCTGAAATATGGCATGTGATGGTGGCGCCTGCCCGCCAGGGTGATCTAAAAAGGGAGGTGGATTTAATTGAAGAAGTGGCGCGCCTAGTTGGCTACGACCGCTTTTGCAGCCACCTCCCTGATCCACTTGAGCCTGGTGGTTTAAATGCAAAAGAAGAATTGCAAAGGCGGCTTTGCTGCGCACTTCGGGCAGCGGGTCTACAGGAATTAACACATTTATCATTGGTACCAAAAGATAACAACAACGATATTCAACAAGTATCTCTATCTAATCCACTATTAGCAGATTATGGCAATCTTCGCACTAATTTAAGTGATGGATTATTGTTGGCAGCTAGCCGAAATTTACAATCCCCACAACCTGGATTTTGGGGATTTGAAATTGGCACAGTATTTACAAAAAATGAGGATAAATATACAGAATTAATCCGTTTAACAGGCATTATTTGCGGCCATAAAAGCTCCGAATTATGGAGTAATAGTGGGCAATTAAATCATCCAAATTACTACCAATCGCGTGGAGTAATTGCACAAGCGTTAAGAGAAATCGGCCTAGAATTAGAGGATCAACCCTTTAATGGCGAACCACAATTACACCCTGGCCGTGGCGCTAGTTTATACCTGAACGGGAAGGTGGTTGGAATATTTGGCGAAATACATCCTGAATTAGCAGATAGCCGCAAGCTCCCTAGTGGATGTTGTCTCTTTGATTTTGAGCTTGAGCAGTTATTAACTGCTGCCAGTGCAAATAATCTTTTTAACCCAGTTTTTAAAGCCTATCCAACTGTACCAGCGAGCGAAAGAGATCTAGCATTTGTTGTGTCTGAAACCATAGAGGCGAAGCTCATACTGAGCTCAATTCGTAAATGGGCTGGCTCACTTTTGGAAAATGTACAGTTATTAGATCGATATACTGGCGCTCAAGTAGATCCCGGCTTCTGCAGTATTGCCGTACGGCTTAGGTTTCGAGCAGAAGATTCCACATTAAGAGATGAGCAGGTGGAACCACTTATGCTAAAAACAATAGAATTGCTGCAAAAAACTTTTAACGCGAAGTTACGCGTTTAAGTAGAGCAACAGCCTCGCAATGGGTTGTTTGAGGGAAAAAATCTATTGGTTGAACAGAAATCAATTCGATTTCACCACCGCTGGTGAGGCGAGCAAGATCCCTCGCCAATGTTGATGGATTACAACTTACGTAAGCTATCCGTTCCGGCGGACATTCGTTGATAGTTGCAATTAAACGTTCGCTAAGGCCCTTGCGAGGGGGGTCTAGTAAAAGCGCATCCGCTATTGGCAATAGCTCAGCCAGTTTTTCTTCCACCGACCCAACTATAAATTCTGCGTTTTCTAAATTATTAAGGCGAGCATTATCTTCGGCTCTTTCAATGCTTGCTTGATGTTGTTCGATTCCAATTAGCCTTGAACCGCCGCAAATTAATGGCAGGCCAAGGGTTCCAACACCGCAAAATGCATCAATCAAAACCTCACCACTTTTTAGTGCGAGGCCTTGCTGTAAAAGTGGGATTAGTTTTTCTGCTTGAGGGGTATGAACCTGAAAAAAAGTATCCAGGCCAATGGCAAAGCTGCAATCAGCAAACCGCTCTAGAAGCCACGGCCTTCCAGCAATTAGTTGTTGGGTGGGGCCAAGCAGGGTGTTTGTTGGTTTTGGTTGAGTGTTCAGCACAACTCCCACCACAGCAGGCCATCGCTCTAGCCATTCCTGAGCCAACACATCAACCCCATCTAGAGGGGAACTTCTCACCACTAAACCCAGAAGTATTTCGCCACTGTTTGCGCCAATCCTCATAACAAGATGACGAAGTTCACCGCTATGGCTTGCTTCGCAGTAGGCGGGCCAGCCACATTCTTCTAGATCCTGCTTTATTGGTGCAATCAGTGCATCGAGACGTGGATCCAACACTGGGCAGTGATTCATATTCACTACGTCGTGGCTTTGACGTTTGTAAAAACCAGCCTTTATTCCATTGATTGAGGGCTGAATTGGGATGATTGCGCGGTTGCGGTAACCCAAAACCGCTTTTGCCGCGAGTATCGTCTGCACCTCTATATCAAGGCCACCGATTCTTTTTAATGCTTGTTGAACTCGGCTTTGCTTCCAGTTTGCCTGAGCTGAATCATTCCAGTGCTGAAGGCTGCAGCCCCCGCAATCACCAGCAAGGATGCAAGCAGGCAAGCGGCGTTCAGGTGAAGCACGCAGCAATTTACGAATTTCTCCACGCACCATCCCTTTGGATGCACCGGTGAGGCGAGCCTCTACCTGTTCACCGGGCAAAGCACCATTAACAAAGGCTATTTTTCCGCCTTCTTCGCCGATGCCATCACCTTCCCCACTGAGATCGCGGATCTCAAGGGTGAGCAGATTGGGCTGGCTGGGATTTGTTTTCACAACACGACCATAAGTCGTGGCGTTACAGACCAAGGCAAAACAAAGGTTTTAGGCAGCTTGGTGGCTTGGGTTAGATAAGCTGTATTAGGCACCGGCACTGCGATGAGCGTTGTACGCGATCTGATCCTTCAAGCAGACGATGAGCTGCGTTACCCCAGTGGTGGCGAATTGCAATCGATGGTTGATTTCCTTAGTGGTGGAACTCAGCGCCTAAGGGTGGCAAAAATTCTTAGCGAGAACGAACAAAAAATCGTTGCTGAGTCTGCAAAACAGCTTTTTAGTATCAAACCCGAATATGTGGCCACGGGAGGCAATGCCTACGGTCAGAAACAAAGGGCTCAGTGTCT
>VFLB01000015.1 GCA_009914645.1 Synechococcaceae bacterium Bin_79_3 | reverse complement strand
GCTTGCAATTCAGGGCTATCGAGATTTGCCTGTCCAGCCAGCGCTTTGGCGCAACGGTCTACTTCAGTGCGCAGGTGCTTGCTTAATAGATCGGATAATGCCATCTGCCCGCCGCTCCAAGCGGGCACCATATTGCTTTTTTTTGAGCTTGCTTTTACGTATGCAGTCATCTCCCGTAGCCGTACAAATTCCAACTGGCGCCCCGCGAAAAAAAATACATCTCCCGCTTTTAGCCTGCTAATGAATGCCTCCTCCACATGACCCAGCACAACTCCGCGCATAAAACGTACTGTTATCGATCTATCAGCGGTAATAGTGCCGATATTCATGCGATGCATCCTCGCAATAGTTTTTTCTTTTACTAAACAGCGGTTATTTTCTCGTTCAAGCTTGCGATAACGCGGGTAGGCATTAAGGCAGTCGCCGCCATGTTCTAAAAAGTTTAAACACCACTTCCAATCGCTATCGCTTAATGCGCGATAGCTCCATGCCGTGCGAATTACCGCTAGCTCCTTATCAGCTTCAAAGCCCGGCCCGCAGGCAAGGCTGGTTAGATGTTGTAGCAGCACATCGATCGGCGCATTTGGAGCACGGCGCTCCTCCACTAACCCCTCCGCTAATCCTCTGCGTAAGGCGCTTAATTCCAACAGCTCCAACGCGTTTGTTGGCATAAATAAAACCTGTGAGGTGCCTCCAGGTGAATGGGCACTGCGACCAGCCCGTTGTAATAATCGAGCCACATTTTTTGCTGATCCGATCTGTACAACCTTTTCAACGGGTTGAAAATCAACACCTAGATCTAGAGAACTTGTACACACCACCCAACGCAACGCCCCTGCTTTAACACCTGCTTCGATCGCTTCCCGTTCAGCGCGATCAATAGCGCTGTGGTGCAAAGCCAGTGAGCCTTCCATTTCAGGGCAGGCATAACGCAAACATTGATGCCAACGCTCAGCCTGGTTACGTGTGTTGGTAAAAAGTAAGGTGGAAATGCCTGGTTCAAGAGCAGCCACTAAATCCTCATAACGGCGCAGGCCAAGATGGCCCGCCCATGGGAAGCCATCGATTGAATCTGGCAGGAGGCTGCGAATCGCTGTGCTGCGTTTTATGTTGCTGCTGATTAGGCGCGGCTTAGTTGCTTTCTTGCCAAAATGTGCGGCACCAACGGCACTACATGCCGCTTCATCGAGATTGCCGATAGTTGCACTAATTGCCCAAATACGGAGCTTTGGGCGCTGGCTGCGCAACCAGCTAAGGCATAACTCTGTTTGCGTGCCGCGTTTACTTCCCATTAATTCATGCCATTCATCGAGCACTACTCCATTCAAATCAGCAAATAACTCGTTTGCTTTTGGATTTGCCAGCAGCAGGCTTAGCGATTCTGGGGTGGTAATTAAAATTTGCGGTGGGCTGCGCAGTTGTTTACCGCGTTCATAACTGCCGGTGTCGCCATTGCGAATCCCCACCTGCAACGGCCAGCCCATATCTACTATCGGCTGCTGAATCGCTAAGGCAAGATCGCGGCTTAGGGCTCGCAACGGGGTGACATAGAGCAGATGCAGCCCTTTTTTGTGTTCTGCTGCTAGCAATTCAGCAATCGGACCCATTACAGCGGCATAGGTTTTGCCAGATCCGGTGGGTACTTGGATCAAGCCGCTCTCCCCGCAAAGATAGGCATCCCACGCTTCTTGTTGAAATGGCAGCGGCTTCCAGCCTTGCCGCTGGAACCAGCTAAGAATCGGACCTAAGCTGATCGGCTGTGCAGCGTTCAAGGCAGTAGCAGTAGAGCCACTTCAGCGCTTAAACCAGGCCCAAACGCCATCGCTACGCAAGGACCTGCAGCTGCTGATGAGCGCAATCGATCGATGATGAACAGAATCGTTGCCGAAGACATATTTCCGTGTTCGCGTAACACCGCCTGTGATTCAGCAATCTGATCATTATTCAGCTCAAGGGCGTTTGCGCAGGCTTGCAGTAGCCGTGGACCACCCGGATGCACCGCCCAACTAACAATTTCTGCCACGGAATAGTTCTTGGCTTTTAACCAACGCTCAAGCCAAGGTTTTAGTTGCGTGGCTACTGCCTCGGGCACTTTTGCTGAAAGACCCATTTCAAAGCCATGGTTGCCGATCTGCCAATGCATTAGCTCCTCTGTATTAGGTATCACCATGGAACCTGAGGCGAGCAGGCTGGGATAGTTATCAGCTTCACCTTTCTTGGCAGTAGCGATTAGGGCAGCAGCGCCATCGGCAAATAATGCGTTTGCTACCACTTTTTCTGGATCCCAGCCGTAGTAGAGATGAAGGCTGCAGAGTTCTACTGCGCAGAGCAGTACCACTGCTTCAGCATCGGCATCCACAAAAGCTTTGGCTACTCGCATGCCGTTAAGGGCGCCGTGGCAACCCATAAAACCCACATGGGTGCGTTGCACCTCTGGATCTAGGCCCAGTTGTTTTATTAAGGCCAAATCAAACCCTGGCGCTTGAAAGCCAGTGCAACACACAGTTACCAAATGGGTAATGCGGGTTGCTGCAATTTGAGCATCGGCCAGCGCCCGTTCAACTGCAGCTAAGGCCAGAGGTGACGCATGGCGGGCATATTCAGCCATGCGGGCTGCGGTGCTGGGGTTTTCCTCGCCATAAAAAGGTATTTGCTCGCTGCTATTTCCCGTTGCCAACACACTGGCGCGGCTTTGCACTTGAGTGCGGCGCAAAATACGTTGCACCAAGCCGTTTTTGTTGCTGCCCTTTGCACTAACCCGCTCAGAAAGCAATGCAGAATCAGCTTGGTTTACCTGATTTGGTGGCACTGCAGTGCCAATGCCGCGGATATTCACGGTATCGCTACTTGATTCAGCTGTGATACCAATCTTTTGGTGATAAGGGGTACGCGTTTGCTGAGGCCAAAGGCCACAGCTGTTGCCAGAGGTTGTTGCAATAACAGTGCCATAGCCCGGCAGATTCGTTGGCGTCGCCCGATTTGTTTGCTTAAAACCCGCCGCCAGCGGTGCTCGATACTTTCACTCCAGCAAGCAATACCTGTTAAAACCAAGGGAACCACGGCAGCCCCTGAAGTTAGAGCCCAGGCCATACCCTCCCCGGTGAAGGGTTCCACGTAGCCGGCTGCATCTCCCAGCAGCAAATACCGCTCACCACCAACAACTTTGGAATGGCGCGTAAGTGCGGGGGTAACTTGCCAATGAGCTTGCTCTAGCCCCATCGGAATTGCAAAGCCTGCGCTGGTTAGAACCGCGCGGGTTGCAGCTGCCGCCCCAAATGAATTGGTGTTGGTTTTGAGTGAATGGCGATCAAAGGCAGCGGCAATGTTTAAGCAACCGTCCTCTCGTTGCACCAGCCCCACATAGCCCTGTTTTGCGATTGCCATATGGATAACTCCAGATGAATAAGTAGTTGCTGCATCCTTTATTACGCAACCGGCTCCAAGCCGGGATTGCTGCTTGATATGTAACTCTCCAGCTTCAGAGGCGGGTATGCAGCGATGCGCTAACCCCGCCGCAATAAGTACCACTTTGGCGCTTACCCGTTCAATATGTTTTGAGCCGAATTCCTGCAGGTTTACATCTCTTGCCCCCGCTGTTACGGGGCCTAATAGTGCTGTGGTGCCACTGCGGAAGTGAGCCCCTGCGGCGATCGCAGCATTTACTAGAGCTTGATCGAATCTTTCCCGTGATAGTGCTCTACCGCCCGGAAGTGCAATCGAACAATTTTTCCCTTCATAACCAAGCAATAGTTGATCTAAGGCAACACCCCCTTGCTGCTCGATTAGTTCACTCTGGCCAACTGAAGAAAGTACTGCCTGGGCTTGAGCATTAAGGCAGCAACCACATACCTTCCAACGGGGGAAGTTGCGTTTTTCCACAAGCAAAACTTGAATCCCTTTACGAGCAAGTTCGATTGCAGCTAAGGCCCCAGCAGGGCCCGCACCCACTACAACCACATCCCAAGTTTCAATGGCTTCGCCTGTGATGTGGCGCTCCTTCAAAATTAATTGCCTTCCCAGCTCAGAAGGTAACGCTCAGGCCAGCAACGCTGCAGCTTTGCATTTTGAATTCCTGCTCTTTGCGTTAAAGCCCGCACTTCTTCGATTTCAAAGGCAGCCCTAACAGACAAAGGTCCATCGGTGTGAACCACCCATGATCTGCTGAGCAATCGAGTTCCGGCCCATGCCATTCCATAACCGAGGCGGCTGCGGATTAGGTCGGTTAATAAAACCAAACAACGGGCCCGCTTATTCATAACTTTAAGTAGCTGTGCTGCATCAGCGTTATTGAGGTGATGCAGGAATAGGGAACAGAACACCACATCAAAATCCTTTTCTTGAGCTGGCGCGATCAACGCATCGGCGCAAAAGAAATCCAATTCCACACCACGCCGAATGGAATTTGCCTTTGCGATTTCAACAGCCTCAGGATTTATATCGCATGCGTGCAGTTTTATTGCTAATCCCCTACGCCGGGCATGTAATGCAAGATCGATTGCGGTATCACCGCCGCCGCAGGCAAGTTCAAGAATCTGCAGGGGCTTGGTTTCTCTTTTCCTTGCCAGTTTTTCAATGGGAGCAAGCAAACTTGCAGATGTGCCGCTGATGAAATTGATGCGGCGCAATCCAGCTAAGGCACGGGCATGTTCATCGCGATCTAGCCCCGGTTGATCCATAAATTCGGGCTGTCGATCGCGCTGGGCAAGTTTGATTGTCATGTCAATAAAGCTAAAGCTGTTGTCAAAGTGTCGGCCTCCTTTGCAATTTTGTCTTTGCGCCAGCGGCTGATGCGCGGGAAACGCACAGCAATTCCGCTTTTATGTCTTGTTGACCGTTGCAATCCCTCGAAGGCCAGCTCAAATACTTGTACTGGCTCCACTACTCGCACAGGTCCGAAGCGTTCTGTGGTGTGGCTGCGTATCCAACGATCCAGGTTTGTTATTTCAGCATCATCAAGGCCTGAATAAGCCTTAGCAAAACTCACTAATTTGCCCCCAGCATCCCAAAGCCCGAAGGTGTAATCAGTAAATAAATTGGCGCGGCGGCCACTGCCAGCTTGGGCATAGATCAAAACCGCATCAAGGTTGTAGGGGTCGCGTTTGTGCTTCCACCAGTAACCGCGTTTTCGACCTGTGAGGTATGGCGATTCCAAATTTTTTAGCATCACCCCCTCAGCAGCAACTGTTTCTGCCTTTTGGCGCAGGGGTTCCAGCTGTTCCCAGCGATCAAGCGGTAAGCGAGCTGAAAGGCGCAGGCAACTTGTTGCCGCTGATTTCATTAGGGCTTCAAGGGCATTGCGGCGCTGGCATAGGGGTTGAGAACGGATGTCGTGGCCATTGAGTTCAAGAAGGTCGTAGACCACATAACTGGCTGGTAATTCAGCAAGAAGTTTGCGGTTTGGCTCCTTGCGACCCAAACGTTTTTGCAGCAATGCAAATGGAGCTGGCAGTTCAGCATCTGTGGGCCAAATCAAAATCTCACCATCGAGAACCAAACCATCGGCAAGATTCGCTGCGGCGGCTACCAAATCAGGAAAGGAGTTGTTAATTAATTCTTCTCCGCGGCTCCATAAAAAAACCTGATTTGCACGATGTATTAATTGAGCGCGGATGCCATCAAATTTCCACTCAATTAACCAGCTGTTAGGGGAATTTGGTAACGGGATTTCAGGATCTTTAATCTCTAGTGGTGATGCAAGGAAAAATGGATAAGGACGGCTTGGAACTGATTCAGCTGTAATTGCTGGCGCTACTAGGGCGATGTAGTTAGCTGCAGTTGCCTTGAAACCTCCCATAAGCCTGTGTTGCAACAATGCCTCATCAAGTTCAGTTAGTTGCGCTAACGCGCGTACCACTAGCCCCGGCCCCACTCCCACCCGTAGGCCTCCGGTGAGCAGTTTGTTTGCCACCAATAGTTCCGCTTGATTTAGGCCGCTCCAAAGCTGGCGCACAGCAGCAGTTTGTTCTTGATCTTTGAGTTTTGCTGCGTTGGGCAAGAGTTGCTCAAGCCAATAGTGCAGGGGTTGCCTTGTGCATGTTCCTGCCTGTTGCCACAACAACGAAATTGTTTCAGCTGAATCCCCCACTTGGGCGTAGCAATCGTTTAACAACCATTCCGGCAGTTGGGATTGATCAACACAGATTTGCAAGAGGCGGCGCCCCGTAATTAAGCGCTTACCTTGCTTGCCAAGGAGTACATATAAAGCCCATGCCGCATCTTCTGGTTCGCTTTCGCTTAAGTATTTAAGAAGCGCTGCCACTTTGGCATTGTTGCCGCTGCTCGTATCAAAAGCGTTGTAGAGGGCTGCAAACCTGTGCATGGTTCAGCTGAAATCACCATTGAGTGGTTCCGCGCTGATTCCTTCCACCTCTTTTAAGTAGCGGGCCAAGCCATCACTGTTGCCATGAGTTACGAAAACTTGCTGAGCTTTGCTTTCTTTAACGCTACTAATCAGGCCGGGCCAGTCGGCGTGATCGCTCATCACAAAACCCCTTTCATAACCTTTGCGGCGGCGAGCACCTCGCACTGCCATCCATCCACTTACAAATGCTGTTTGGGGAAATTTAAAGCGCTTCATCCACACCGAACGGTGTGCAGAAGGCGGCGCGATTATTAAACGGCCGGCCAGGCTGTCCCCCTTATTCACCATGCTCAACGCTTTTGTTGGAGGCATAGAAACACCTGCGCTGCGGTAAGCAGGCATTAATGCTTCCACAGCTCCGTGCAACAAAATCTCATCACTTACGCCGATAGCAGCAAGTTCCGCTAATAAACGTTGGGCTTTACCAAAGGCATAAGCAAACAGAATCGATGAATGATCTGCTTTGCTGCGCCACCACTCCAAAATTTGCTGGGCTATTTCAGCGCCACTTTGCCAGCGATAGATCGGCAAACCAAAAGTTGCTTCAGTAATGAATACATCAGCTTGCACTGGTTTAAAAGGTGTGCAGCTTGGATCGGCGCAGCGTTTGTAATCGCCGCTAACCAGCCAGCTTTCACCTCCTGCTTCCACTCGAATTTGGGCACTTCCGAGTACGTGGCCTGCAGGGTGAAATGAAACTTGAGCAGCACCGATGTGTAGTGGCTCTTCGTAAGAAACTGCATTCAATTTGATTGCGGCGCCGAGGCGTTTTCGCAGGATCATTTCACTGGAACCAATAGCCCAATATTCGCCGCAGCCTGGGCGGGCATGGTCTGCATGGGCATGGGTTATTAGTGCTCGCGATACTGGTCTCCATGGATCAATCCAGGCTTCTGCTGCTCTGCAATACAGCCCCTGGGGAGTTAGTTCAAGCAGGCTTCCAGGAGGCAGGGTCATAACGGTTACTCAACAGCTGAATCCATGCGGCTTACCTGCACTTGGTGTGGCGTGAATAAAAAGCTGTTCTCTCCAAGCCGTTCGGCATTGCCATCTATGGCATCAACTGCCCCAGCAACAAAATCAAGCAGCCTTTGAGCTGCAGCGGCATCCATTTGCTCAGTGTCTACTACAACGCTTTTATGTTGTTTTACGGCGCTGGCTGCTGTTAAGGCATCCGCGTGCTGATGGCACCGCAGGATCAGCACTTGGGATGGGAGAAAAACAAATTCAGAGTCCATCAGATTATTAAAACCCCTAATGCCATCCCATTAATTTTTTTCTAAAAAAAAAGCCGCTTTCCAGAGATGGAAAACGGCATATTACAAGAGTTCAAGGCTGAAACAGCTTGAAAATCAATCTTCTTCGTCTTCGCTAGTGCCAGCTGGAATTAGACGAATCTGCTTACGACCAAGCTTGATATCAAAATCGTCGCCTGGCTTGAGATTCAACATAGCTGTGTAGGCCTTGCCAATCAAAAGATTGCCGTTGCCTTGAACAGTAGCTACGTAGCTAAGTTTACGGCCGCCTTTGCCAACAAGACTGCCATCTCCGAGATTTACGCCCTTAGCTTCCAACAAAGCTTCGTAAAAAGCTGTGAAATTCAAACGATCAGAACCGTCCTTTTTCTTGCTTACATATCCGCAAGATTTAACTAGGGCAGATTTAGAGCCGTCGCCGAACTCCTTAACAGCTGCCAGCAGTTCAGAACCAGTGAGCATGAACCTTTCAAACGAGTTACCCCATTAACCTATCACTAAAGGGAGCATCTGCAAGGGTTAAATGCTGTTGGATGAGCTACTAGTTTGAAAACGGAACTGTTTTCGCTGATATTGTTGATTGCATCGGGCTAGTTGGTTATCAGAAGCAGAAGGGTAGAAACTGTGTACGACAGGCTGCATAGCCATCAACAAGGGCGCCAAGACCAATTTGATGCACTATTCCGTAACCTGTGAGGCCTTCAGTAATGATGCCGATCACAATACCGAGCATTGCTGCTCGGCCATTAAATAGTTCTACGCGTTTGAGCTGTTCCAATTGGATCAGCTGCTCTTTAGAAATTTGGCTGTTGGACATTGTTTTGAACTTGGATGTGGTTTTTAGAAAAGTGAGTATCAGCCCAAACCGATTTGGGAAAGAATGCTCTGGCCAGTGAGTAATTCAGTTGCAAGGCCGATTACAAAACCAAGCATTGCCATACGGCCATTCCATGTTTCTGCAAATGCAACGAAACCGAAGCGGGAAGTTGAATCAGCCATGATTGTTGAGAAATGTTTCGCAAATCCTAGGGGATTGTTACGGATTTGTAAAGAAACCCGTGGTATTGGCCGCCGTTCAGCGCCAACCGTTGATTTTTTTGATCAATTTCTGGTGCCAGGGCGTTATGTCTGTTAACGGGGTGGGAGTTATGTTGATTGTTTGATTTAATTCTGATCTCAAGCGACGCAATACTGGAATCAAGAGCAGCGCAATTAATAGGCTGAAAAGCAAAAGATATGGCATTACAGAAATCAAGCCAAT
>VFLB01000139.1 GCA_009914645.1 Synechococcaceae bacterium Bin_79_3 | reverse complement strand
GGCACAGCGGCGTTTTTGCAGCTCTAAAGGCAAAAGATCTGGCCCTAAGTAGCGCTGCAACCGCTGTAAAAATCCGAGCGCAGAATTAAGCAATTGGAATAGCCGGATCAACAAAGCCATTGTTGCCCCATACGATGCCAGCGCCAATGGCGCAGAAAAGGTGTTGGGCTTAAAACAACGGGGCGCAGTGGGATTAACTGCTGTTGCCTTGGGCACTGCCATCGCTTTAGCGGTATTACAGCAGCTGCTACTACTGCAAAGGCCCAGCCTTAATAGCAACAGCGATTTATCTTTCTTACGCCGCAGCGCCAGGTTTGATCCGGATCCAGAGCGTCTCAGAGAGGCGCGCCTAATCCTCGTAGGCCAAAAGGTTGATAGCGCCAGGCAATTGAAATTATTGCGGGGGCAAGGCTGGGGGAATCCCAGGCAGGGGGCACTTCTGGCGCCAATCAGCCTCAAATTGGAGGCCCTAGCCCAAGCTCAATTGGGCCAAGCAGAAGCAGCAAAAAAAAGCTGGCAATACCTGTATAAACAGTTTCCCGCCGCGCCCCCCAGCGCTGATGCCCTTTATGCATTAAGCAAACCGGTGGAATTGTTTAAACAATTCCCAGCCCATCCCGCTGCCTTAGCAGCAGCGGTTAAGTGGCAACAGCAAAGGGGTGGCAGCGAAGCAGGCTTGCACCTGGCTCGTTATGGCAAGCGCTGGCCTGGTGCAGGGGCAGCAATGACAGCCGCCTGCAAGCAATCGAAACAACCTCTAAGCGCTGAAAACAAGCAACTACTGGCAGCTGGCTTACTTGCCCAAGGGGATCTAGCAGCTGCCAATCGCTGCCTAGGCGATAAAAAAACAAAGCTGCAAGAACAAGTTGAACCGCTCAGTGCCACAAGCAAAGCCTGGCAAATAACTAGAGAATTACTTTTAAAACGCCAATGGGCAAAGGCCTACAACTTCCTCGCCCAAGCAAACCCAAATAAACAAAGCGCTCCAATCGCTGCGCGCAGCCGCTTTTGGATGGGGTTATGCGC
>VFLB01000317.1 GCA_009914645.1 Synechococcaceae bacterium Bin_79_3 | reverse complement strand
AGGCTTGAGGCGCCATGCATTAAATCTTGCCCAATGCAGCAACGTTGAACGAAGCCAAGCCTTGCTCGCCATGGCTGAATCATTAAACAAGCATCGCGAATTAATCCTCGCTGCAAATCAAGCAGATTTGGAATTAGCAGTAAAAAGTGATTTGGCATCAGCCCTTGAAGCAAGGTTAAAACTTGATGAAGCGAAGCTTGACGGGGCAATTGCTGGGGTGAGGCAACTAGCGCAACTGGCAGACCCTCTCGGCTGCCGCCAGATGCATCGTGAACTTGATTCTGGTTTGGTTTTGGAGCGAGTAAGCGTTCCTTTAGGGGTTGTGGGGGTAATTTTTGAAGCCAGACCTGATGCTGTAATTCAAATTGCGGCTCTAGCGATTCGCTCAGGAAATGGGGCGATCCTTAAAGGCGGTAGAGAAGCTAGCGGCAGTTGCGGCGCAATCATGCAGGCGCTTCAAGCGGGGTTGGGAAATTCCAAGGTTCATCCCGATGTACTAACACTGCTCACTAGTAGGGAAGAAAGCCTTTCGTTATTAAAATTAGATGGCTTAGTTGATCTAATTATCCCGCGTGGATCCAATGAACTAGTGCGTTTCATTCAAGACAACACACGCATACCGGTGTTGGGTCATGCAGATGGAATTTGTCATTTATACATTGATAAAAATATTGATCTTGATGAAGCTGTCGCGATCACCTTAGATAGCAAGATTCAATACCCAGCAGCCTGCAATGCCCTTGAAACACTGCTGGTTCATAAGGATTCAGCAGCTGTTTTTCTTGCCGCAGCTGTACCGGCGCTAACAGCTGCAGGTGTGGAGTTGCGAGGGGATTCAGCAGCACAATTACATGGGGTTTTAGTGGCTGCTGAGGAGGAGGATTGGTGTACTGAATATTTAGATCTAATCCTTGCAATCAGGGTGGTAGAAGATCTTGAATCGGCAATTGCCCATATACAGCGTTATGGCTCTCGCCACACAGATGCCATTTGTAGCAGTGATTTAGATGCCGCTGAACAATTTCTTGCCAAGGTTGATAGTGCTGGGGTGTATCACAATTGCTCCACCCGTTTTGCAGATGGCTTTCGCTATGGCTTCGGCGCTGAGGTGGGAATAAGTACCCAAACAATGCCCCCCCGCGGGCCTGTGGGCTTAGAAGGTTTAGTTACCTACCGATATCGGTTGCGTGGCACTGGCCAAGTGGTAAAAACTTATTCCAGTGGTGCAGCAAGCTTTAGCCACAAGGATTTACCTCTTTAATGCTATGCAATCTGCAATTGTAATTAAACAATTAAAGCTTTGGGCTCATGTGGGTGTTTTGGGGTGGGAGCGAGAATTTGGTCAGTGGTTTGAATTGGATTTGTGGCTTTACTATGATCTCAGTAGTGCTGCATTAACAGATCAAATTGATCATACAATTAATTATGCCGATGTTATTAATACAATCCGTAAATCAAGTAAGCTAATCAACTGTAATACCATTGAATATTTTTCAGAACAAATTTTTGAGGCATTAGAAGCTAAATTTGGCATATTTCCAATGGAACTTGAATTAAAAAAATGTGATGCACCAATTCCTGCATTTAATGGTGTGGTTTCGGTAAAGCGATCCCGCAATCAATTCAAAAGCCCAGAATGACGCAACAGTGCTTGTGCTGAGGGTGCTCGCCCGCGAAATGCTTCGAATATTTCCTGGGGGCTTTCACTGCCTCCAAGGCTCAATACTGTTGCCCTAAAACGTTGCCCCATCTCTTGCACAGCTAATTCATCATCCAAACCAGCTTCTTCGAAGGCTGCAAATGCATCTGCGCTTAATACTTCAGCCCATTTATAGCTGTAATAACCGGCTGAATATCCCCCCGCAAATATATGACTAAAACTGCAAAGCAAAGAATCTTCCTCCAGTAGCGGAAGAACACTGGTTGTTTTGGCAATTTCCCGGCGCATTTGTTCTGGGCTTATTCCAGCTTCGAGATGCCAATTGGCATGAAGTTGAAGATCTGTAAGAGCAAGATGCACCTGCCTAAGGGTATTTGCACCAGCCATGAAATTCCGGGCCAATAAAAGCTTCGTATGCTCTTCTTCAGGTAGGGGCTCGCCGCTTTTCCAGTGCCGAGCTATCGAATTAAGCGTTTTTTTGTCGTAACACCAGTTTTCCATAAATTGGCTTGGCAATTCAACTGCATCCCACTCAACTCCATTAATTCCTGCGGCCTCAGGTTGTTCAATTTTTGTGAGCATGTGTTGCAAGCCATGGCCAAATTCGTGAAATAGTGTTTCCACTTCACTAAAAGTCATCAGGCTTGGTGTATCACCTAGCGGCGGACTTTGGTTGCAAATTAGATATGCAACGGGCAACACCAGTTTACCGTTATTCAGGCGATGGCGACCCAAGCATTCATCCATCCAAGCCCCCCCACGCTTTGATCCAGGTCTGCTGTAGGGGTCGAGATAAAAGGATGCTAAGAGTTCCTTTGATATTTTTTCGTAAATCTTGAAATAGCGCACGTCAGAGTGCCAAATTGGAGCACCGCCATCGGCTGCTTCGATACGTATAGAAAAGAGTCGTTCGCAGAGATCAAATAAACCATCTAACACCTGTGGTAATGGAAACCAGGGTCTCAATGATTCGCTGTCTAGATTGAATCTCTGCAAACGTAATTTTTCAGCCAAAAAACTCACGTCCCAGGGTTGCAAATCGGTTCCTTCCGGTGCCATATCCCGCAGATCATCTAATTCCTTGATACAAGATGTGAAACTAGGGGAGCGCAAATCTTCTAAAAGAGTTTCCACTGCAAATACGGATGGGGCCATTTTGCTTGCAAGGCTAACTTCCGCCCAATTTTTGTAACCAAGCAGAGCTGCTTTCTTCTGGCGTAACTGCAGAATTTTAGTTACTAATATCTGATTATTGTTTGGTTCAAGAGATGCTCTTGTGATGAAAGCTTTATATAATTGTTCCCTCAGTTGTGTCGATTCACTGAATTGCATGAAGGGGCCGTAGCGAGGCTGATCCAGGCCCAGTAACCAAGGCCCGGTTTCGGAACATGCTTTTGGATGATCTTTCTGTTGTGCTGCATAGGCCAGAAGCTGGCGCAAACTCTGCGGGCATCCCGCCATTTGCTCCTGTTCTGTGATCAAAAGATTCCAATCTGCGGTGGCATCGAGAACGTTGTTGCTATAGCTGGTAGCAAGGGCGCTCAACTCTTCACTGAGCTGGTTGAAAATTGGCTGATCTTCCACAGATAAACCAACACCTCGTAAGCGCATGGCGAGAAGCTCAGCCTGCAGGATGCGGTTTTGGCATTTTCCCAAGCCAGCTGCCTGGGATTCAAGGGCCTCTAAAGCTTCGTAAATCGGTTTGGATTGAGAAATTTTGCTAGTAAATTTCACAACTGCTGCTTGTT
>VFLB01000132.1 GCA_009914645.1 Synechococcaceae bacterium Bin_79_3 | reverse complement strand
TGAGCGGCATGATTTGCAATTGCTTGCCGCTCAAAACTATGGCCGCCAGTTTTGATCCCAAACTGGGCTAAATGTGCAGCATCGCTAAGTTCTCGCACCTTGCCACTGGCAGCTAGTAGCGCCTTAGAAGGCACGCAGCCGCGATTAACACAGGTGCCGCCCATGTCGCCTTTTTCAATAACGGCAGTGCGCAAGCCATGCTCAGCTGCATGTTTTGCAGCATCAAAGCCTCCGTAACCGGCACCAATCACGATCAGGTCGTAATCGAAATTGTTTTGGGATCCCTTTGCAGCGGTCAAGGGTGTAGCTCAGCTATGGATGATTCTCCCCTGCCATGGAGCGCCCTGTGGGTTTGGCGGTTGCGTTCCATCAACATCAAACCTGCTGCCACTGCCACATTGAGGGATTCCACCTCCTCGCGATGGGGCACTGTTACCAATTGGGCTTCATCTGTTAGCTCTGCCGCTAAGCCGGCCCCTTCATTGCCAAGCAGCAAAACACTCGGCAATTGCCAATCCACCTCCCAATAAGGCCTGCCTCCCCGCTGCACCGCTGCCAAAATCTGGAAGCCGGATTGTTTGGCTATAGATATGCCGGCAACCAAGCTGGGCCAGCGCTTTAGTTGTAGTTGCAAAACTGCACCAGCCGAAGCCCGCAACACCTTTGGCTGCCAAGGATCTGCTCCGCCGCCAAGCCACACCTGATCAACACCTGCCGCAAGCGAAGTGCGCAATAAGGTGCCGAGATTGCCCGGATCTTGCACCCGATCTAAGGCCAGCAGTAGAGGCGGCTTGTTAGCTAGATCAAGCCGCGGCAGTGAGGTGAGATCGCTTGGCATAGCCAAAAGTGATACAACACCATCTGGATTTTCCGTGCTAGCCATTGCACACAACACCTCTGGGCTAACGATTTGCCAAGGTGCTAATTGCAGTAAACAGGGATGACGTTGAGCCCAAATATCAGTGGAACAAATCAATTGTGGTTTTAACCGCAACCGCTCACATTCCTGAAGCAGATGAGTGCCCTCTAGCAAGATCAAATTTTGCTCTTTGCGACCCTTGGCTTGGTGTAGCGATCGCAATTTCGCTACTAAAGGATTGCGTCTACTTGTAATTATTTCGGGGCCCAGGGTTAAATCTCCTCAAAACGGCGCATGTGCAGTTCTTTTTTAAGTTGTAAACCGTCGCTGGAAAGTTCGAGCCCTTTCACGGATGCCACTGAACCTTTTATCCCTTCTGCCCTTAAGTTTTCAACGAGTTTTTTAATTACCTCCTCTTCCACCTTGGCTTCTTCCATGCCATCGGGGGTGATTTTTTCTA
>VFLB01000306.1 GCA_009914645.1 Synechococcaceae bacterium Bin_79_3 | reverse complement strand
TAATGACCCGCAGCGATGTATCAGACTCAATAACAAATCGCATTGACGGGCAAGTGCGTTTAATTGTGGATAAATGCTACCAAGATACGCTTGCATTACTTGAAAAACAGCGCCCATGCATGGATTGCTTGGTTGAACTTTTAATAGAAAGTGAAAGCCTTGATGGTGAAAGATTTAGAGAGGTGGTGAGTCGGTTTTCCCCAATTCCTGAAAAAGAAAGGTTTTCCCCGTTACTACCCGCAGGGCTCTCTTAAATAAACCATATTACAAACATCAAATATTTTTATAATGTCAGAAAATCAAAGTTCATTTGAAGATCCGATTTCACCTGGAATGGATGGCACTCATTCACCTCTGGAAGCACATACAAGTTTTAGAGGTGAAGATTGGAGCCCAGAAAAGCTAGCATTCCATCAAAATTTAGAACAATTTGCAGAACGTGTTGGATTAATTGTTGCCTTACAAGGAAACGGAAAAGTAAGCCAAGACTACGCTTATGCTGAAATCAAGCAAATATGGCAACAACTCAAAAATAGTCACCTAGAACTTTTAGGCAAATAATTAATTATATTGCATGAATCGGGCGTTGATCGATAACTTTGTCTATAAGCCCATAACTAACAGCTTCAACAGGAGACATGAAAAAGTCTCTATCTGTATCTTTTTTAACCCTATCTAGAGGCTGATTGGTGCGGCTGGCTAACTCTTCATTGAGGCGATTTTTAAGATATAAAATTTCATTTGCTTGGATACGTATATCAGAAGCTTGACCAGAAGCACCACCTAAAGGTTGGTGGATCATTATCCTCGAATGTTGGAGGCTGCTACGTTTTCCGGCCGCTCCTGCAGCAAGAAGAAATGCACCCATACTGGCAGCTAAACCAACGCAAACCGTTTGAACATCGGGCTTTACATGTTGCATTGTGTCAAAAATGCCCAAGCCATCGTAAACAGATCCACCTGGGGAATTTATATATAGAAAAATATCTTTTTCTGGATCCTCCGCTTCAAGAAATAAAAGCTGGGCAACGATTCTGTTTGCAGAATCGGATGTAACTGGTTCCCCCAAGAAAACTATGCGCTCCCTTAGCAACCTTGAATAAATATCAAAAGCCCTTTCGCCCCTACCTGAATCTTCAATAACAATAGGAATCATGGCGTTCTTCAAATATCTGCACAAATACTACTAACTGCCCTATGGCTGCCGAGCGCTAAGGTCGTTTTTATCAGAAAGGGAATCCAGTGGGTGATTGCCAAACCGTGGCAGACAGCAAAAGGCGTTTCTTCGCCGCTTATCCAAGGGTGATCCCCGGGCTCTACCGCCGTGTGGTGGATGAGCTACTTGTGGAATTACATCTTCTTTCCTGCCAACAGGGCTTCCAGGCAGATGCCCTCTTCTCCCTTGGGCTCACCCAAGTATTCGATAATTTCACCAAGGGTTTCCAACCGGAGGATCGCAGGGAAGACCTTTTTCAAGCTCTCTGCGTTGCCACAAGCCTTAGCACTGAAGTAATGCGGCGGCAAGCCTCAGAACTCACAAACGGAATTTCCCCCCACGGGGAAAAAGAGATCAGCAGCTGGCTAGAAGCACGTGGAGAGGGGGCGCCTGAACCGCTTAAGCAAGTGTTGCAACAGGCAACTCGCGCCGATTTTCATTACTCCAGGCTCCATGCCGTTGGCTTAATGGCCCTGATCCAGGATCTAAGCGGCGGCAATGATCAAGAACCTGAAGCAATTCGCAAGCGCGCTGCAAGCGTTGGCGAACAAATGGGACTACAACAAGAGAAACTTGATAAAGACATGGGTCTTTATGCAAGCAATTTAGAAAAGATGGCCCAAGCGGTTGAAATGATGGAAGAAACCGTGGCTTCGGTAAAACGCCGGCGGGAGCGTCAATCAAGCGTTTCTGAAACACCTATCACTTGAGCGGCAGCTCCTGCCCTACCCGCTCGCCAATGGCCCCTAAACAGGGCCGATTTTTTTAATACCAAGGGCATATTTTCTGGCAACAGGCCGCGTTGATCTAGAAGCCGGGGGGCAGCCACAAGGGTGAGGCCTGATAACTGCTTGAAACCAGATAAAACCACCCTCGGCGGTAGCTGATTATTTGGAGAGGCACCCAGCACAATTAGAAGCTTGTTGCTCCCAAGCCAACGCCAACCGGCCTGCACCCAACCCTTTGGATTTCGCAGCTCAGAAACACCGTTTTGGCTTTTTAGCTCCAGTTCGCCTGGCAATTGCTTTTTAAAACGCTCTAAAAGCTGTGCAAAATCTTGCCTGGCTCGCTTGCCTTGGGGCTGAAGTGTGATCCAAATACTGGCTTGATAAGGGTTATTTGCTGGATTAAAAAGCAGCTGCAGCTGAAAGGGGCTTTGCAGTAAAAGTTTTTTACTAGCCCCATCAAGCAAAGGCGCTAACAAGGGCCCCAATAGGGGGGCCAAAGAATCCCCCTGCAGTAACAAAGGAGCTGCACTGGTTGGCCAAACGGGCTCTAGGGGTTGTGCCATTGGGCCAATGGAGCGCAAAACCCCTTCGCCACCCCTTGTTTTTCCCCACCAACGCATACCTTGCAACTGAAAACAACCCTGCTGCAATGGCATTAAAAATGGCGACCAATTAGCCGTTGTGGCCACTAAACCAGCTCCAGACCAAAACAAGGCCGCGTCTGAACCCTCCAAGGCCTCACAGCGGGGGCCAGAACGATGATGGGCTTTATCGCGAAGCGATTGCTGCAAACTCTGCAAACCAAGGGCATCAGCTGCCACTACGCGATATGGGCCCCACCGCAGGCTTAAAGGAACCGTATCCGCTTCCTTACCAGCCCTCAGCACTAACAGAGGAGATGAATCCGCATGGGGGCCCCAAATCTGCAACCAAGAACCGTTGCCTTGCCGCCATAAGCGCATTGCTAAAAGCGGAGGCAAGCGTTGTTTCCAGATCCGCGGCAGTGGTTGCTGTGGCTGAATCGGCAAATTTTGGGCTAAGGATGCCTGGCTCAACAGTGATTTGAAATCACCCTGCTGAGGCTTAGGGGCTGTGATCCATAAAATAAAACCGCCAAATAGGGGAATTAGACATACCCCAAAGCTGGCCTTCAATTTTTGTTGGAGCGTCGAGGAGCGCGAGGGGAACTCACCGCCGCCCGGCGACGTTTGTCTTTCCATTCCATCGCCGATAGATAAACAACTCCACCACTAACAAACACTAACAACAGTGCCGCCACTCCAGCTAATGCCGAGTTTAAGGTTAAATCGATTGGTAATTCAGGCATTACAGCCGGCTTAAAATTCAGAAATTAATCGAACCATCACCATTGCGACCCCACACAACCATCGCAATAGAGAAGGTAAAAGTAGCAGCTAAAGCAGCCCAGCCCAAGGTGATCAACATATGAAATCAAACAGTTTCAGCCATCCTACCGAAAGGGGCGCTAAGCGGAGCAGAATAAAAATATCTAAATTGCAACCGTGACGACCAGCACACCCGAACTCAAACCATCCGGGAGCGCCACTCTTGAAAGGGCTCCATACCCGGCTTACAAGGTGGTGGTTTTAAATGATGAGATAAATACATTTCAACATGTAGTGGATTGTTTATTGAAATACATACCCGCAATGAATCCAGATCGCGCTTGGGCCCTTGCCCAAGCCATTGATAGCGAAGGCCAGGCAGTGGTTTGGGTGGGGCCAATGGAACAAGCTGAGCTGTATCACATGCAGCTCGGATCAGAGGGTTTAAGCATGGCTCCGTTAGAGCGCGCTTGAGGTGAAAATTGGGAAGGCTGGTTATTACCCACAGCACTTACCTCGATGGCTTGATCCCCCTATTGAAAGTTTTGGCTAGTAAACCGTATATAGATACAGTTACTCCTGCAGTTATCAGCAGGGTTAACGGGCGCTGTGAGGGATTAAAAATACGTTTATCTACTGAAATTAAAGGCGGTTTCAAACTAATTGCCCGTAGGGGAAGTAGTGCTCAAGAAGTGTTTGTAGTAACTAAATTGAGCCAAGCTGCTTTTAAGGAACTGCTCGGTGCAATCGACTAAGAAAATGTTTACAAAGGGGTGAACCGCCATGCCGTGGTGCCCTCAGTCTTCGACCTGGAAGAACCAGAAGGGAGAGGAAAGCGGGGCTTCATTTCCGGCTACGGGGCCGGTATACGTCACCATCGCGACACCACTCCCATGTCGAAAAGGGAGTCAGATCAGAACACTGGAAAGGGCAAACACCAACGCAGCAGTTCGGTTTAAATCTAAGGCTTTCAAGCTGGGTTAGGCCAGATACTTCTTACTCTTGAAAGTAATTCCAAGGCCTCGCGGCGCCGCAAAACCGGATCGCCAGCTTGCAAGAGCAGAGTTATGTGGCCAAGCTTCCGCCCACGCCTGGTTAAGCGTTTTCCATACCAATGCAGATGGGCCTGAGGTAGAGCCTGCAACAAATTGCGTTGTTCTTGGTAAGTGTTGTTCGATTCTTCAAAGCCCACCAGATTCACCATCAATGCACCAGGCACCAACAAGGCCGTTGAACCAAGCCGCTGGTTACTGAGCACATTTAATTGTTGGCAAAACTGACTCGTAACACAAGCTTCGATTGTGTAATGGCCGGAATTATGACTGCGAGGCGCCAATTCATTTATCAGCAAACCCTGGGGGGAAAGAAAGAATTCAACGCCCAAAAGCCCCACGTAGTTGATTGCGGTAACAATTGAAACCGCCATGGAACGAGCGCGGGCTTCAACGCCGTGGTTCACATGGGCCGGGGCAAGCACCCATTCGCATTGCTGTTGGTGTTGGTGGGTTTCCACCAGAGGGAAAACGCTGATCTCACCAGCTGAGTTTCTTGCCACCAAAATTGCGAGCTCTTTTTCATAATTCACCAATTCCTCAAGAATCCACTCGCGGCAATCCACTCGCATCAATAGTGCCTCGAAGGCAGCACGGTTGAGCAATTTCTCCGTACCTCGCCCGTCGTAGCCCCCAGCAACAGCCTTTGCCATCAATGGAAATTCAAACTGCGCAGGCAACTTGCCACCAGCACTAACCACAGTTGCCAAGTCACACCAGCCTGGGCTTGGCAAATTGAGCCTTTCCAGCAAGTTGCGCTGCTGGCGTTTATCCACCACCTGCGCCAACACTTCAGCGCAGGGTTGAAATTCAACTCCCTCAGCCTCTAACGCCTGAATTGCTTCAAGATCTACCCATTCATTTTCAAAGCCAATTCGCCTGCATTGTTTTGCCAATTGAGCAGTGGCATCACCATTTTCAGAGGCCCCAAAAACTGCAGCAGCAGCAAGAGCAACAGCCGCATCATCTGGATCACTGGCCTGGAGATGAAGTTCCAGACCCATCTCTTGGGCAGCCTCAGCAAGCATTCCGGCCAGCTGACCACTACCAACTATTCCAACGGGCATCAAAAGCTGCGTTGCTTAATCCAACAATTTAGGCAACCCTGCCCCTTTGAGAAGCTGTTGCAAAAGGCTAAGCAGTAAAACCACTAGGAATAGAGCGAGCCCTGCAGCACAGGCGTAGCTGATATCTAATTCCTGAAATGCAAGGTCGTATACGTAGTAAACAACTGTTCGAGTGGAATCTGCTGGGCCGCCCTGGGTTAACAAGAACACCTCCTCAAATACCTTTGTTGCAGCAATTGATGAAATCACAGCCACCAGTGCCACATAGGGTTTTAACAGTGGAAGGGTGATATCAAGATGCTGCCTCCATCCGCGACTGCCATCAAGTTCAGCTGCCTCATAGAGATCTTTTGATATTCCCTGTAGGCCTCCTAGAAAAATCACCATGTAATAACCAATTCCTTTCCATAGAGTTACAAACATCACCGCAAGCAAGGCGAGGCGAGGGTCGCTTAAAAAACCAATTGCTTGAAATTTTTCACCAAAAATGAAACCACCCCAACCGTTTAACAGGCCGTTTTCGGCATAAATCCAGCGGAAGGCAATAGCCGCCACCACCACAGAAACCAACACGGGAGTGTAGAAAGCACCGCGAAAGAAATGCATTCCAGGCAGAGCGCGGTTTACTAAAACCGCCAAAGCGAGGGAGCCAACCACCATTGGCGGCACCACCCCCAGCAGATACAAAAAAGTGGTGCCGAGAACCCTTAAAAAAAGTGGATCAGTTGATAAACGCCTCAAATTTGCCAAACCGATGAATTGCAGCGGTGCATCTAGATCAAGTCCTGATCGGGTAAAACTCATCACTAAAGCCATCAGGGCTGGCAGCAAAACGGTGAGCAGCACGAGCAGGAGGGCTGGCGCAATGAACAGCCAAGGGAGCAGGGGTGATCTAGACAATCATCAATTCCACAAAACGCTCCATTCTGGAGCTAGATGGCCATACATTAATTGCAGCGGAAGTGACGTCAAATGAACGTTGATAGGGCCCTGAGCAAAGTTTTGGTTGAGCTTGGCGAAAATTCTTATGCGATTCAGATCGGTTGCGGTGCACTTGAATTGCTGGGGCAAGAAATAAACAAACTTGGCTTTAAATCCGGCGCTCGGGTTTTAGTGGTAAGCCAACAAGCCGTTGCTCAGCATTACGGGCAGCAATTGTTAAGCGGCCTCAACCGCGAGGGCTTTCTCGCTGAATTACTGCTGCTGCCGAGTGGAGAGGATCAGAAGAATCCTGCCTCCATTTCCAAAATTCATAACGCCGCTTATCAGCATCAACTAGAGCGCAGCTCATTAATTATTGCTCTTGGTGGAGGTGTGATTGGAGATATGGCAGGTTTTGCGGCAGCAACCTGGTTGAGGGGTATTGCCGTGGTACAGGTACCCACCACCCTTTTAGCGATGGTTGATGCTTCTATTGGTGGTAAAACCGGCGTAAATCATCCTGGTGGTAAGAATTTAATCGGTGCTTTTCATCAACCAAAACTTGTATTAGTTGATCCAAATACGCTCAGTACCCTGCCGCAGAGAGAAGTAAGAGCAGGCCTAGCAGAAGTTATCAAATACGGTGTTATTGGTGATCCGGTGCTGTTTGATGCACTTGAACAACATGCCGAACTTGGCAATATTGATGAAATCGGTGAATCATTACTGCTGCAAATCTTGAAAAGGTCTGCAGCAGCAAAAGCACGGGTAGTGGCAGCAGATGAACGGGAGGGAAATCTGCGGGCGATCCTTAATTACGGCCATACCCTTGGCCACGTGGTGGAAACGCTTACGAGCTACGAGAAGTATTTACATGGTGAAGCGGTTGCATTAGGCATGCTGGCGGCAGGTGAATTAAGCCTTCAACTCGGTTTATGGCCTGCCGCTGATCAACAACGCCAACGGCAAATAATTGAACGCTGTGGCTTGCCTTTAACAACACCAAGATTTGAGGCTGAAGAGGTTCGGAATTGCTTATTACGCGATAAAAAAGTAATTGCTGGCAGGGTGCGATTTGTGTTGCCAACTGGAATCGGCGCGGTGGAAATTCGCGATGATGTAACCCTTGATGCGGCAATCGAGGCCCTTGCAAGCATCAGCCACTAACAGATAACAACGGCACCATCCCCGGCAATCCGGGAGTACACAGCTGCAACCACCAAAACCCACCCAGTTGATAAGGATCTACCAAGCGCTGGTATTCCTCGCGGCGGGCAAGGCGCCAGCTAATCGGGGCAATACCTGGGGCAGATAGCTCACTCCAGAGTTGCGCCAACCCCAAGCGCAGCAGGGCTTCCCCTTGTAATTCTGCCCCCTGCCAGCACCAACCAGTAGTGGCTGCTAACTGTTCCACCAGGGTGTTGCAAACATGGGCAGTGATGTCCCAACTACCGGGCTCAGCAAGTAATTGAGGGTTGGCTATTTGGGCTCGGTAAGCAAGTAAGGTGCCGCCATCACGATTAGGTGCGTAATAACGCTTTGCCGGATGGCCGTAGTCGATCGTTAGCAGCCAACCCTGCTGCAAACCTTGCCGCACCTGCTTCAACCAAGGTTCGAGGCTGGGGCACCATTCACTGCACCAACCCTCCGGCCTGTTGCCACCATTCGGTTCTAAACCCATAGCCGCTAGCTGTTCAACACTTTTTGCTGCAAGCGGCCTGCCTGTATGCCATTCAAATTCACCTTTTGAAGAGAGCACCACATCAAGGCCATGCCAGTTGCCTTGAAACAACACAAACCGCTCAACTGGAAGCGCATCGAGTAACTCGTGAGCCAGCACAATCCCCCTTCTAGGCTCGCTAATCAGTTCATCTGGACTAGGCCAATAGCAGGGAATAATTGAATTCTTGAGGGCCTCCTGTTGAACCATGCGCAAAGGAGCGCTTGATTCGAGCAACAAAATTTCCACGCGGGCAAGCCATGGGGGGCTAAGGGCCAGCAGAGCCTTAACCAATTGCACCGCCAGCAAACCATTGCCGGGGCCCCACTCGATCAAGCTGAGCTTGCCGGGCTGTTCTGAAAGCAGATCAAAACAGGGAATCAATTGTTTTAAGAGCAGGTCTGCAAGGCCTGAGCCAAGGGACGGCGCCGTAACAAAATCACCCCTTGGGCCGAAACAACAGCGGCCACTACCGTAGAAACCATGCTGGGAATCGTTCAGCAGCCAGTCCATCACTACAGAGAAGGACGCCCTTCCACCATGTTGAGCTAAAAGCTGCTGCAACCAAAGTTGTGAGTTGTCAGCCACAGCTGCTCCATGGATCGATAACAATGAGTTTTAGTGGATTGGGTTGCTGTGATTTCTATTGGGGCGGTTTCTAGGTGGGTGTTGGGGCTATTGCTTATTTGTTCTACGGCATTTATGCAGGTGGAGCCTGCTATGGCTTACAACAACGCCGATTTATTGCCTGATCACCCAACCCCAGTAATCGATCTAGCCAAAGCCCTCACAGACCAGCAAAGACAGTCTCTTGAAACGGAACTCACCGATTTTGAGGCCAAAAGCGGCTGGAAGTTGAGGGTTCTTACCCAATACGACCGCACCCCTGGCCTAGCGGTAAAACAATATTGGGATTTAGATGAACGCAGCCTGCTGTTGGTTGCAGATCCCCGCGGCGGCAACCTGCTTAATTTCAACGTGGGAGAGGCCTTGTTCGCTTTGATGCCCCGCACCTATTGGGTGGAGCTGCAAACCAGATTTGGTAACCAATATTATGTAAAAGACAACGGTGAAGATGGGGCAATTGTTGATTCTTTAGCTGCAGTTGAACTCTGCTTAAACAGAGGCGGTTGCCAGGTAGTGCCCGGACTCCCCCAAGAGCAATGG
>VFLB01000034.1 GCA_009914645.1 Synechococcaceae bacterium Bin_79_3 | reverse complement strand
GGGCCAACACTGCTTTTACCGCAGCCCATCATGCCAATTAGGTAGATATTGATCCCTTGGAGTTGTTGTTTCAATGGCAAGCTTTGATCCTTAGGATGCATGGGCTTAAGAAGCCTTATCGGTGGCAGCAATAGTGAACGAACATGCTGCCATGGCTGAAATTGCTCCCCATGGGGAAGGTCGCCCCTGTGTGATCACCCGTCGTGCTTGTTTTAGTGCCAGCCACCTTTATTGGTTGCCGGAACTCGATGCAGCTGAAAACGAGCGTCGTTTTGGCCGCTGCAGCAAGGCTCCAGGCCACGGACACAATTACGAGTTGATCGTGTCTATGGGAGGGGAGCTCGATGCTGATGGGATGGTGCTCAACCTCTCTGATGTGAAGCACGCCATCAAGGCAGAGGTAACGGAACCACTGGATTTCCATTGCCTCAACCACACTTGGCCGGAGTTTGCGGTGGAGCTGCGCCCGGAGGCAGCCTTACCCACTACGGAATGGCTGCTTCATGCCATTTGGCAACGGCTTAATCCGCTTTTGCCCCTCACCGCACTGCGGTTATACGAACAACCAACCCTTTGGGCCGATTACCTCGGTAATGCCATGGAAGCTTTTCTCACAATTCGCACCCATTTCTCCGCTGCCCATCGGCTTGCGCGGCCGGAATTAAGCCAGGGGGAAAATGAAACTATCTATGGCAAATGCGCCAGGCCCAATGGCCACGGCCATAACTATTTTTTAGAAGTAACAGTGCGGGGCGAAATTGATGCTCGCAGCGGCATGGTGTGCGATCTTGCCGCATTGCAAGCATTGGTTCAAGATTTAGTAGTTGAACCATTCGATCACACTTTTTTAAATAAAGATGTGCCATTTTTTACTACATGCGTGCCCACTGCCGAAAATATTGCTTTGCATATTGCTGATCGTTTAAATCAACCGGTGGCAGCAATCGGAGCATCTCTACATAAGATTAATTTACAGGAAAGTCCAAATAATGCAGCTGTTATTTATGCGGAAGCAGCATTGGTTTGACCCTGCGTTTAGTGCTTGCCATCAGCATGGATGGGCGCTTAGCACCTCCCCATGGGGGGGCAGCAAAATTAGGTAATACTGGAGATCGGCGCGCCCTGGAAGAGGCGCTGGTTTGGGCGGATTGTTGCTTGATTGGGGCAGGCACCTTGAGGGCTCACCGCAGCAGCTGCTTGATTCATCAAGTTGATCTTTTAGAGCAGCGCAAACAATTAAATAAGTCAGTTCAGCCGCCGTTGCTGCTGATTAGTCGTAGCAATCCACCGCTGGGAATTGAGCCCGATTGGCCCTTTTGGCAGCAACCCTTCGCCCGTTGGTTATTGGCGCCCGCTGGCGCAAAGGCGCCTGGTTTTGAGCGAATTTTCCCCTTAGGCCCCTGGCCACAACTTAAGCAATCCTTGGCGGCAGAAGGGGTGAAAAACCTGCTGTTGCTAGGGGGCGCTGAACTTACGGCAAGCCTTATGGCAGCTGGCGTGGTGGATGAACTTCAACTGACGCTTTGCCCCTTGCTGCTTGGTGGAAAGCAGCATTGGTTGCCGCCAAATTTTGAATTACCAACACAATCTTGGCAATTGTTGGAAACTAGAGAATTGGGTGGATCTGAGTTGTTGGTTAGATACAAGTTAAAGGAAAATTGTTAACGAGCTGGAAACTGTTGATCCCAACTGGAGCGGGCTGTTTCTACTAAGCGGCTGATACATACAGCTGCTACTTTCATACTTTCAGGCCCTGGTTTGCCCCCAAGGGCCTCTGCGGCCACCTGCAAAATTGTGCCATTGCGTTCTACCTCTTGAACTACGCACACACTGGCAGGCCTTGCAATTTCGCTGCAAAGGCTACGAAAAGCAGTGAAATTGGATTCAACTGAACCCATTGCTTTTTCGCATTCCCGGGTCATCCGTGCTTCCACTTGAGGCCGCATCAAATTCAAGACGCTTCCGCCAAAACCTGTCAGCTGCGCCAGCAGGAGCGGTGTTTGTAGAAGCGATATTTGCAAAAATGGTAAAACCACGGTTTTGATTCACCTCATATCATTCTCATCATCGCTTAATCCCGCATTGATCGGGAAGCTGATTAGCGTTTATCTCAACTTCAAGTTTTTTATCTGTGGTGCTGGATTCAGCTTTAGAGGCCAGGTGGCATCGGCAGTTAGCGGAAATTCCTCAGCAGCAATGGGACCTTTTGGTGCAGGAATATGAGCTGCCTTTTTACCGCTGGCATTGGCTTGAGGCCTTAGAGCGCTCCGGCAGCATTGAATCCAAACAAGGCTGGCAACCTTGCCATCTCAGTGTGTGGCGCGGCGATGCCTTGGTTGCAGCAGCACCCCTCTATCTAAAGGGCCATAGCTACGGAGAATTTGTATTTGATCAATCTTTTGCTCAGCTCGCCTCTCAGCTGGGGTTGCGTTATTACCCAAAGCTTGTGGGGATGAGCCCTTTGAGCCCAGTTTTGGGTTATCGCTTTTTCTTTGCCCCAGGAGAGGATCCGAAAGTGTTAACGCTTCTTTTGATGGAATTAATTGATCGTTTCTGTGAGCGGAATAAAATATTAAGTTGTAATTTCTTATATGTTGATCCCACTTGGCAGCCCTTCGCTGAAGC
>VFLB01000157.1 GCA_009914645.1 Synechococcaceae bacterium Bin_79_3 | reverse complement strand
GTTGGATATGGCCTTGTTGCAACACCAGGGCCAGCACCTGCAGGCCCTTTTAGTGTTGCTTTTAAGCCTTTGCCTAGGCCTTATGGCTGCAGCATCTGGCTACAGCCTCAGCGCCCGTGTTAGGCGGCAGCGCTAAGGGCGGTTTCAATGGCGCCGGTGAGTTCAGCGGCCTCTGGGGTAACGCCGCTTTTGTAGCGGCCGATCACAGTGCCATCACGGCCCACTAAGAATTTTTCAAAATTCCAAGCGATCGCCCCGGCTGGTTCTGTTTTGGTGAGTGTGTCGAATGGAGCGGCAGTGGCACTCACCTTGGCGAATAGTTCAAAATTCACCCCAAAAGTGGTGCTACAAAAATCCTGGATTTCGGTGATGGTGCCTGGTTCTTGGGCGCCAAAATCATTGCAAGGGAAACCGATCACCTTGAAGCCTTGGGGGCCATATTTTTCTTGTAAAGCTTGCAAGCCGGCATATTGCTTAGTGAATCCGCAGCGGCTTGCCACATTCACAAGCAAGAGCACCTCGCCGGCCTGATCAGCTAAATCTTGGGGGCTGCCAGCGGCGTTAGCAACCACTACACCTTTAATACTTGGGGCCATGGGATCAAATCCAAACCTTCAAACCCTAACCACCCCCATACACTCGGGGGATGGTCGAAAACACAACCGCTATTCCAGAACTCACCCAATACCTTGAGCGCTTGCTTGCGGCTGGCAATTACGACGCTGTTAAGCAGCTTCTTGAGCCGGAGCAACCCGCTGATGCTGCTGAAGCAATTGGCAATTTGCCAACCCTGCAGCAAGCAATTGCTTTTCGCTTACTTCCCAAAAATGAGGCGATCGAGGTTTACGAATACCTCGATGCAACGGTGCAACAGTCGTTGCTTGAACGCTTGCGCTCTGGAGAGGTGCTGGAACTGGTGGAGCAGATGTCACCCGATGATCGGGTGCGGTTATTTGATGAATTGCCCGCCAAGGTGGTGCGCAATCTGCTGCAGCAATTAAGCCCAGAAGAACGCCGCGTAACAGCCCAGTTGCTTGGCTACGAAAGTGAAACCGCCGGTCGTTTAATGACGACGGAATTCATTGATCTCAAAGAATTTCACAACGCCGCCCAGGCCCTTGCAATCGTGCGCCGCCGCGCCCTTACAACTGAAACGATCTATAGCCTTTATGTAACCGATGCAGCTCGCCAGCTCACTGGAATTCTTTCTCTAAGAGATTTGGTGGTGGCTGATCCAGAGGATTTGATCGGTGCCGTGATGACCCGTGAAGTGGTGCGCGTTTACACCGATACCGATCAAGAGGAGGTTGCAAGGCTGATCACGCGTTACGACTTTCTCGCTATTCCAGTGGTGGATCGCGAAGACCGGCTGGTGGGAATCGTTACCGTTGACGACGTGATCGATGTGATTGAACAGGAGGCCACCAGGGATCTTTATGCCGCCGGTGCTGTGCAGGCCGGCGATGAAGACGACTACTTCCAAAGCAATTTGTTTGAGGTGGCAAAAAGGCGGGTGTTGTGGTTGTTGGTGTTGCTCATTACTAATACCGGCACTTCAGCGGTGATCGCTTCCCAGCAGGGGGTGCTGCAGCGGGTGGTGCAATTAGCTGCTTTTATTCCTTTATTAATCGGCACTGGCGGAAATGTGGGGGCCCAAAGCTCCACGGTTGTGATCCGCGGCCTTAGCACCAACCGTTTGCAGGCCCTGGGGCCCTGGCGCACGGTGGCGCGGGAGGCTTTAGCTGGCGTTTTGCTCGGTTTATTGCTGGCGGCGGTGGTGGTGCCTTGGTCGTGGAAATTGAGTGGTGAACCCTTGGTGGCTGTGGCAGCTGGGGTTTCGATGCTTTGCATCTCAATCCTTGCGGCAACCGCTGGAGCCAGCTTGCCTTTGCTGTTTGATCGGCTTGGTTTAGATCCCGCCTTGATGTCTGCACCATTTATCACCACAGTGGTAGACGTGGCGGGTGTTTTCATATATCTGCAAACCGCGGCTTGGCTGCTGCAGAACCTGGGTTTAAGCGGCTGAGTCTTAAAAGACTCGAGTTTTCTGAGAGAAAATTAACGTTCGTAAGGCTATTGTTTACATAACTTCAAGATTCAACGTAGTGGCCACCCCCGCAGCCGAGCTTCGCCCCCCAGTTGACGGGGATCTAGTTCGTTCTTACCTGCGTGACATCGGCCGTGTTCCCTTGCTCAGCCATGAACAGGAGATCACCCTTGGCCGCCAAGTGCAGGAACTAATGCGCATTGAAGATGCAGAAGAAGAAATGCGTATGCGGCAAGGAGAACCTCCAAGCCGGGATGATTTGGCTGTGAATTTGAACCTTTCCCCCGCCGTGCTCAGGCGCCGCCTCATAAATGGCCGCCGCGCCAAAGAGAGGATGGTGGCTGCAAATTTGCGCCTGGTAGTGAGCGTTGCTAAGAAATACACCAAGCGCAATATGGAGCTTCTCGATCTGATCCAGGAGGGCACGATTGGTTTAGTGCGGGGCGTAGAAAAATTTGATCCCACCCGCGGTTACAAGTTTTCTACTTACGCCTACTGGTGGATTCGCCAGGGAATTACAAGGGCAATTGCTGAGAAAAGTCGCACTATCCGTTTACCGATTCACATCACCGAAACCCTCAATAAGCTCAAAAAAGGGCAAAGGGAACTCAGCCAAGATCTCGGCCGCACCCCAACTGTTACCGAATTGGCGCTCTATGTGGAATTACCAGAAGAAGAGGTGAAGGAGCTTTTGTGTAGGGCCCGCCAGCCGGTGAGCCTCGAAATGAAGGTGGGAGACAGCGACGACACCGAGTTGCAAGAACTCCTGCAAAACGAAGCGCCGATGCCTGATGAATTGCTCGATGGGGAATGTCTTCGCGGTGATATGCGCTCCTTGCTTGATCAATTGCCACCACTGCAAGGAAGGGTATTAAAAATGCGTTATGGCATTGATGTGGAAGAACCGATGAGTCTTACCGGCATCGGTAGGGAATTAGGAATGAGCCGTGATCGCGTGCGTAATTTGGAGCGCGATGGCCTGGCTGGTTTGCGACGCGTAAGTGAATCAGTTGTTGCTTATGTAGCCGCCTGATCTTTATCTCATTAATCCATATTTCATTAATCCTTATCTCATTTTGAGGCTAAGTATTGTTGCTCCAAGCACTAATATGGCGCCAATAATAGTGGATGTGTTCAATATTTCACCGAAAAATAATACTCCCCATGTGGCGGCGAAAACTACTTGTGCGTAACTAATTGCTGTTGCTCTTGCTGCTGGCAGTTGAGTTAAACCCTGTGTAAGCCAGATTTGCCCGAGTTGGGTAAAAATTCCCACACCAATCAGCCAAGCCCAATCGCTGCCACTTGGCAGCACCGGATTTAAAACAACCAAAGGCAGGCTCATGGGCAGCGATACCAAAGGGAAATAAAACACGATCACCATTGGATTTTCGTGTTCAGCCAGGCTTCTTACAGTTACGTAAGCGATTGAAGTAAGCAGCGCACCAGTGATTGCAATTGCTGTTGGCAGCGCTGGTAACGGGCTGGCGGCAAACGGTTGGGCCACCATAAAAACCCCAAGCCATCCCAAAGCCATGGCCGCAAAGATACGTTTGCCTGTTATTTCTCCCAAAATCCCCCAAGCCAAGGCCGTGGTGAAAGTGGGATACAAGTATTGAAAAACCGTAGCGGCTGCAAGCGGAAGCTCCGCTAAGGCGGCATAAACGCAGAAAAGTGCCAGGGTGCCCACAATCCCGCGCAGCACAAGCATCCGGCGCTTTTTACCCCAGGGATTAAGCCCCATTCGCTTGATCAACCACCAGCTGATCCCAAGGCTCACCAGCGAACGGGCAAAAACCACCTCAGCTACTGGGATTCGCCCTCCCAATTGTTTTACACATACGGCCATCACGCTGAAGCTGAAGGCACTCAGCAGCATTAGCCGGGCGCCTGCAGCTGGAAACGGCGCCCCTCCCCCTCCAGGCTTAGCTGCAGCAGCCAGGCCCCCGTTGGCAGTGCGCTCAGCCTTTCCGGCCATTCCACTGCCATTAATGAGTTGCAGGCTAAAGCTTCTTCCGTTTCTTGAAAAAACAGTTCATCAGCGGCAATTGCCTGCTCGAGCCGATAAAGATCGAGATGAATTAACGCCGCTGCGCTCTCGCCCCTGCGCCAGTAGTGCTGGGCAAGGGCATAGCTGGGGCTGGTAACTGCCTCAGTAATGCCAAGGCCGGCTGCGATTCCTTGCACAAGGGCAGTTTTACCCGCCCCTAAGGGGCCACTAAGAAGTAGCAATGCTCCAGCTGGTAGGTATTGAGCCAATTGCAGGCCCTGCAGCCTGGTGGCTTCAGCATCAACAAGGAAGCAGTTCATTCTTGTAGATTCTCAGCAAGCGAGCCCGAAGCCTCGGCGTCTCCGCAGATATTCCCAATCCAATCGCCACTTCCTTTGGAAGTGTTAATCCCATGGTGGCTACACCCGACATTTTTTCAACGGCTGGCCTGCAGGCCACGAACACTTACGTAATTGCTGATCTTGGTTTAGCTGAATTCGGCCGCAAAGAAATTGCAATCGCTGAAACTGAAATGCCGGGCTTAATGGCCCTACGGCAGAAGTTTGGCGCTGAACAACCCTTAAAAGGGGCCCGCATCTGCGGCAGTTTGCATATGACAATCCAAACTGCAGTGCTGATTGAAACACTGGTGGCCCTCGGCGCAGAAGTGCGTTGGGCTTCCTGCAACATCTTTTCCACTCAAGATCATGCAGCGGCAGCAATTGCTGCTTCGGGCATTCCGGTATTTGCATATAAAGGTGAAAACCTTGATGAGTATTGGGCCTTTACCCATCGCATCATGGAATGGTCTGATGGCGGCACGCCAAATATGATCCTCGACGACGGTGGCGATGCCACTGGCTTGATCGTGCTTGGAGCAAAAGCAGAAAAAGATCCTTCTGTTTTAAATAACCCCTCCAGCGAAGAAGAGGTGGCGTTATTTAAAAGTATTCGCGCCCGTTTATCCGAACAGCCTGGCTGGTATTCACGCATCTACGCCAATATCCAAGGCGTAACGGAAGAAACCACCACCGGGGTGGCTCGCCTATATCAAATGGAAAAGGAAGGCGGTTTGCCATTTCCAGCCATCAATGTGAATGATTCGGTAACCAAAAGTAAGTTCGATAACCTCTACGGCTGCCGCGAATCTTTAGTAGACAGCATCAAACGGGCAACCGATGTGATGGTGGCCGGCAAGGTGTCGCTGGTGCTTGGTTACGGCGATGTGGGCAAAGGTTCAGCGCAGTCTTTAAGGGGTCTTGGCTCCACTGTGATGATTGCTGAGGTAGATCCCATCTGCGCTTTACAAGCCGCTATGGAGGGTTATCGAGTAGTGCGGCTTGAAGATGTGGTGCAAGACGTAGACATTTTTGTTACCGCCACTGGTAATTATCAAGTGATTCGCCATGAACATCTATTGAAGATGAAGGATCAGGCAATTGTTTGTAATATCGGCCATTTTGATAATGAGATTGACGTTGTTTCCTTGAAGCAATATGAATGGGACAATATCAAGCCCCAGGTGGATCACATAATCCTGCCAAGCGGTAATCGCATCATTCTGTTGGCTGAAGGCCGCTTGGTAAATCTTGGCTGTGCCACTGGTCATCCATCGTTTGTGATGAGTAATTCATTCACTAATCAAACCTTGGCTCAGATTGAATTATTTACAAAGCCTGAAAAGTATGAGAAAAAAGTGTATGTGCTTCCCAAGCATCTTGATGAAATGGTGGCCCGCTTACACCTAGATAAAATCGGAGCCAAACTTACTAAACTCAGCCCAGAACAAGCTTCTTATATTAATGTAGCGGTGGAAGGGCCTTACAAGCTCGATCACTATCGTTACTAGATAGTTACTTTTTATCCGTAAAAGAGGTGTAATCGGATGGGTTTTAGTGAAATGGTTCAACAGTTGCCCCAATTGATTGGTTCAGCTGTTGAAGCAAACCCTTTCCTTGGCTATGTGGCGATTTTCGCAACGATGTTTTTGGAAAATCTCTTCCCTCCGATTCCATCTGAAATGATCATGCCCCTTGGGGGCTTTTATGTGCAGCAGGGCAAATTAGCTCTGCTGCCCGTTGTAATAGCTGGCCTTGGCGGCACGGTGCTAGGCGCATTGCCTTGGTATGGCTTAGGTAGATTAATTAATGAGGAGCGCCTTGAGCATTGGTTTGAACGCCATGGCCGTTGGATTGGAATTAGTGCTAAAGATCTAAAACGCAGCCGGATTTGGTTTAATCGTTACGGCAATGCACTGGTGTTTTGGGGTCGTTTAGTGCCAGGGGTGCGCACTTTTATATCAGTGCCAGCTGGTATGGAATTAATGCCGATTACCCCATTTTTGTTATGGACTACCGGGGGCAGCTTGATCTGGGTGTTGATACTCACCCTTTCAGGTTTGGCCTTGGGCAGTGGTTACGACAACGTTGAGATATGGCTTGAACCTGTAGTTAAAGCTGTGAAAATAATTTTAGTTATTGCAGCGATTGCTTTTGGTTCCTGGCTTGGTTTGCGAGCATGGCGGCGGCGTTAAATAAAAATAAGTTCACTAAGAAAAATTCAATTAATGAGTATTGAAAACTTAGTGAACTTAGTTATTTAAAACTTAGTGAAATTTAGCTAAAAAGGAACCTCTTCCTCATTGCTTCCACCTGGGAAGCCACCAGCTTGTTCTGAATCGCGCTTAGAGCCAAGTAGTTCGAGTCGATCAACTCGCACCACAGGCTTTGAGCGCTCTTCTCCACTGGTTCGATCGGTCCAGCGATCTAGCTTGAGTGAGCCGATGATCCCTAGAAGGGATCCTTTCTTCACATAGTCGGCAGCAACCTGGGCTTGCTTGCCCCAGATTTCTAGATTGAACCAATCTGGTTCTTCATCGCGGCTGCGGCGATTTACCGCAATGGTGAGATTGGCAACAACGCTGCCTGATTCGAAGTAACGAACTTCTGGATCACGGCCGGCGCGGCCAACGAGGGTGACGG
>VFLB01000111.1 GCA_009914645.1 Synechococcaceae bacterium Bin_79_3 | reverse complement strand
CTGAATACAAACGCCCCTCATGGCGCAACCTAATTGTTACTTCACCCATGGCATCAATGCCTTCAGTAACTGATTTCACCGAAAATTCCACCAGTTCATTGGGCACCTGTACCAATTGGTTTAAGGCCTGGCACACAGCATCAACGGGGCCGGTGCCAATAGAAGCCACAGTGCGCTGCTCACCATTGACGCTGCTCAAAGTAACCGTGGCGGTGGGTTGCAGATTAGTGCCGCAGCTCACCTGCACCCCAATCAATTGATAGCAGGCCTCCAACTGTTGAGTGTGATCACTAACAATTGCTTCTAAATCGCGATCGGTAATTTCACGCTTGCGATCAGCTAATTCTTTAAACCGCGCAAATGCATCATCCAAATCATCACCTTGAAGCGTATATCCAAGTTCCTCAAGGCGAGCGCGCACAGCGCTGCGACCACTCAATTTACCAAGACTGATGCGGTTATCGGTGAGTCCGATGGTGCGGGCATCAATAATTTCGTAAGTGAGGCGATTTTTCAAAACACCATCTTGATGAATTCCACTTTCGTGGGCAAATGCGTTCGCCCCCACAATCGCTTTATTTGGCTGCACCGCCATGCCAGTGAGGTTGCTTACCAAACGAGAGGTTTTATAAATCTCTTCAGTGCGAATTGCAGTAATTGGCTCCTGGCTAGTTACTTCCCTTCCCAAAAATGGATTGTAATATGACCTTCTTACATGTAGTGCCATCACTAATTCTTCTAAAGATGCATTTCCAGCCCTTTCTCCAATTCCGTTAATTGTGCACTCCAATTGCCGGGCACCATACTTAATAGCTTCAAGGAAATTAGCTACCGCTAAACCAAGATCATTATGACCGTGCACAGAAATTACCGCATCTTGAATATTTGGCACATGATTATTTATGCCATCAATTAAGGCGCCAAATTCACCTGGGGTTGAATAACCAACAGTATCTGGAATATTGATGGTGCTAGCTCCAGCAGAGATTGCTGCTTCAATTACTTCATACATAAATTCAGGATCACTGCGGCCGGCATCTTCACAAGAAAATTCAACATCCTCCACAAAGGAACGGGCATAAGCCACCATTTCAGGCACAATCGCGAGCACCTCAGCTCGGCTTTTACGCAACTTATGTTCCAAGTGGATGTCGCTGGTGGCAAGAAAAGTGTGAATGCGGCGGCGAACGGCGGGCGCCACAGCGTCTGCGCAGGCTTTGATATCACCTTTAGTGGCTCTGGCTAAGCCGCAAATTATGGGCCCATTTGCGCTGCCAACATTGCTGGCAATGCGCTGCACAGCATCAAAATCGCCAGGGCTAGCAAAAGGAAAGCCTGCTTCGATAACGTCAACTCCCAAACGGGCTAGTTGCTGGGCAATGGCGAGCTTTTCATCCAGATTCAAGCTGGCGCCAGGAGATTGCTCCCCATCCCTAAGGGTGGTATCAAAAATCAGAACTCGGCCTGGATCCTTAGCCATCAGCGCATCGCGGAAACCGCGTCCTCCTTATTTAGCTCTGTTGCAACTCTAAGAACTGCCGGGGGGGCCGTAAACTGAAAGTACTTATAGATAACCATGGCCGCTGGCGCTTTAGCCTTGGTGCTTCATGGCCACCTGCCCTACGTGCGTAGCAGGGATCCTGGTTCCCTTGAAGAAGATTGGTTTTTTCAAGCTTTAGTTGAAAGCTATTTGCCCCTTCTGGGCATGTTGCAGCGCTGTCAGCGCAATGGCCTTAAGCCGAGGCTCACGATGAGCCTTTCCCCCACCCTGCTGTCGCTGCTGAATGATTCTTTATTACAAGAGCGCTTTCCTCTCTGGCTAGAGCAGCGCATCGGCTTATTGCAGCGAGCACAAGCGGAAGAGGAAGAGGCAGCCAACCAGCTGCTGCAACATTTTCAGCTTCAACTCCAGGCTTTTGCCGATTTAGGAGGCGAACCAATCCGTGGCTTTGCAGCTTTACAAAAAGCGGGGGTGCTCGATCTCCTTACCTGTAGTGCCACCCATGGTTATTTACCTTTGCTGCGGGATCCGGTGGAGGCGGTGCGGGGGCAATTACTTACTGCTGTAAGGGAGCATGAACGCCTTTTAGGCGTAAAGCCGCAGGGCATCTGGTTGCCGGAATGCGCCTATTACGAAGGCTTAGATCAGCAATTAGCAGCTGCGGGATTGCGCTACGCCGTGCTTGACGCCCACGGTTTGCTCCATGCACTGCCGAGGCCCCGCTATGGGGTTTATGCGCCAATTTGTTCGCCAAACTCGGTTGCTTTTTTTGGCCGCGACAGCGAAGCCACCTTGCCGGTGTGGTCTGCCAGTGATGGCTACCCAGGCGATGGCTCTTATCGGGAATTTCATCGCGATCTCGGTTGGGATTTAGAAGAGGGCGAGCTGCAAGCCGCCGGCATCTTGAGCAGCAGACCATTGGGGCTAAAGCTGAGACGAGTAAGTGGCGGCCACTGCCCCCTTAATAAAAAATTGCCTTACGAGCCGAATGCTGCTGCTCTCACAGCTAAACGTCATGGCAGCAGCTATGTGGCAGCGCGCCTAGAGCAATTGCGCGGATTGAACGAATTAATTGATCGCCCCCCTTTATTGGTGGCTCCATTTGATGCGGAACTGTTTGGCCATTGGTGGTTTGAAGGCCCCCAATTCCTTGAACAGGTTTTTCTGCAAGGCGCTGCAGTAGGCCTTAATTTCGTCAGCTTGCAAGGCAGCTTGAGCAGTGGGGTTGAATTACAGGTGTGTCGTCCGTCGCCCTCCAGCTGGGGGCAGGGTGGTTACCACTCCTATTGGTTAAGCCAAAGCAATGCCTGGGTGGTGCCCGATTGGCATCGAGCATCCCTCGCCATGGTGGCAGCTAGCAACTATGAACAAGGCAAAAAAAATCCGCAGCGTTTGCGTTATTTGCGCCAAGCAGCAAGGGAATTACTGCTTGCTCAATCTTCTGATTGGAGTTTTATTTTGCGGGCTGGCACCACAACAGAACTAGCAAAAGAACGAATTCAACGCCATTTGAATCGATTTTGGCGCTTGATTGAAGTACTGAAACCAAACCATTTAAGTAATGCAGCAGAAAAAAGTTGGCTTGATGCCCTGGAACAAGAAGATTCTTTATTCCCCTTGGTGGATCCAAGCGATTGGCAAACCCCATAATCCTGGCGGCAACGCCCTGCTTTAAAGAAAAAATTGCTGCACCTTTAAAACGCAGCCAGCAATTGAAAGTGCTGCAGCTAAATCTGGGCAAACTTTGCAATATGAGTTGCAGCCATTGCCACGTGGAAGCCGGTCCACATCAAGGGGCAAGCCAGATGGGGGATGCGGTTGTAGCCCAATGCATCAAGGCAATAAACCAATTGCAACCGGAAGTTGTTGATCTCACCGGTGGCGCCCCTGAATTGCACCGCCATTTCAAAACCTTGGTGCGAGCCGCCCGTGCCAAGGGCTGCCAAGTAATCAACCGCAGCAATCTCACCGTGCTTCTGATACCAGCCCTTGCTGGTTTAGCCGCTTGGTTGGCGGAGCATCAGGTGCAGATCGTGGCAAGTTTGCCCAGCTGCGATCAAGCCAATACCGATGCGCAAAGGGGAGCCGGCACCTGGAAGGCCTCAATGCAAGCCCTGCGCCAGTTAAACCAATTGGGCTACGGCAGAGGCAATCCAGCCCTGCTTTTAAATTTAATGAGTAATCCTCCCGGAGAAGCACTTCAACAACTAAGCAGCTGCGACCAAATGTACTGGCGCAAACAATTAAACAAGGAAGGCGTAAGTTTCGATCAACTAATCGGGCTTAATAACATGCCAATTGCTAGATTCCTTGATGGATTAGAAGCAAAGAAATGCACAAATATGTATATGCAATCTCTTGTAGAAGCCTTTAACCCCACCAGTGTACGCGGCTTAATGTGCCGCACAACGTTATCGGTAGCAGCGGATGGGTCTTTATACGATTGTGATTTCAATCAGATGCTAAATCTACCTTTGGCACTACAAAATAAAGCAAATTTGCCAAATATTAGTAATATTACACTTGAGAATCTAGCGGAAAATGAAATTAATACTGCCAATCATTGCTATGGTTGTACAGCAGGCCAGGGCAGCAGCTGCAGCGGAGCAATTACAGAAGTAAACCCCAGCGCACCCCAAAAGGAGAACTAATAAATAAACGCAACATCGCCGCAAGCAACTGAAGAAAAGTTAGTTTATTAGTAAGAAATCCCAACCACTGCTGCTGTGGTAGAGCAAAAAAACTAACAAAAAATTGTTGTAGTTTCTCCTGCTTAAATCGCATTAACTTATTTAAACCAAAGCAATAAATTGCACGTTTGGCCCTCAACTCAAAGGGCCACAAAACCCTCCAGCCTGATTTTGCAATAACAGCAGCAGACAACTCCGGATCAGCAATACCTGCAGCAATTGCATCTGCAAAACCTGGGGCGCGGCGCAGTAGAGCTCCAATTAGGTAACCCGAAGCTGGATGCACCATGCTGGCAGCTGAACCAAAAGCTAATATCTGCTGTTGCAAGTTAGGCAACGGTAAGTTCATAGGAAATAAGCAAAACTCTTCGTGTATAACCTCAACAGGTTCTACATTTCGCTTTGCTAAACGCCTCAGCAGCCGTTCCTTTAAAAGCTGATAGGGCACAGCAGGGGCGAGGGCAAGAGAGGTTTCTTCTACGAAAAATAAATCAGCCCCTAAATCCATTGCATAGAGAAAAGTTGCTGGTTCGTTATCTACTTCAGCTGCACTTAGGTGATCAGAGCGGTAATCCATTAGTACGAATTGATCTGGCAGCACTGGCGCCGCTGAGAAGCGCCCAACAATTCCGTAGGCCGCCTGGCTTGCCACAACTGTTTCCTGCCGACGCTGCACTAAAGGCGATTGGTGGCCGCTGGCATCAATAACAATGCGAGCAGCAAAATGTTCGGCTTCAGCGCTGATAACAATCGAGCCCTTGGCATGATGCTCCACCTGCGCCGCTGAGCCCAATTGCCATTGCACACCAGCCTCTAAGCATTGATCAAGCCAATATTTCTGAAGTGCGTCTTTATTAAATAAGCCATAATTAAATTGATGTTTAATAATTTCAGGAAAATAGCTGCTGCAGTGGCTCCAGCGATGCTCAAGCAGATGCTGTAGGGCTAATTCATCCAACTCCGGGCCCCAAATACCAAAGGTGTTTGGCCATGGTTCAGCGGGATGATGGGGCGCCAAACCCTGCACCTGTAAACCTCTTTCCACTAATGCAGCAGCAATACATAAAGCAGCCGGACCTGCACCAATTACGAGCACATCAATAGGGGATTGCATCAGAGCAAAAGATCTAAATGCGCCCGGTTATTGCATTGCTGATTGG
>VFLB01000071.1 GCA_009914645.1 Synechococcaceae bacterium Bin_79_3 | reverse complement strand
GCTGCCGCTTCTGGGCGGCGCGGATCTGCAATACCAAGGCTGCCGCCATTGGGTAGTAATTCAACACTATTAGCAGAACCCATCGCTGCAGATCGAACTAATTTGTGGCCCATAATTTCTAATATTTTTTGCGTATCTGGGCTAATTCCTTCCTCAATCAAGGTTTGATCGGGCCAAAGTTGGCTATGCACGCGGGAGGCAAGCACTGCACTGGCCAGATTTAAACCATGCAAAATCCGATTCAGTAATACCTGCAAAACAGTGGTAATAATGCGGCTGCCACCAGGGGTGCCGGTGGCAAGCCAGGGGTTACCAGCGGCATTTAAAACAATTGTTGGTGCCATCGAGCTCAAGGGGCGCCGATATGGCGCTATCGCATTGCGTTCCCCTTGCACTAATCCATAGGCATTTGCAACACCAGGTTTTGCGCTGAAATCATCCATCTCGTTATTAAGTAAAAACCCAGTTCCAGGCACAACAACACCATTGCCATATGCAAAATTAAGCGTTGTAGTTAACGCAACTAAAGATCCATGGCGATCTGCCACCGAAAGATGTGTTGTATTAGTGCTATTGCTTGGCAAAACAGATAGCGCCTTTAGCTCGCTACTGGGGGTATGGCGATCGGTGCGGATTAAAGAGCGCAAGCTATCGGCATAACTCTTGCTAATCAGCCGTTCTATCGGGATAACCATTTGATCTGGATCCCCAAGTTCGTTATTGCGATCGCGGTAGGCCAAATTCATCGCCTCCACCATGGTGTGGATAGCAGCCGCACTATTAAGCCCCATCTGGGCAAGATCAAAAGGTTCCAATAAGTTCAGCAACTGCACAAGGGTTACTCCGCCGCTACTAGGGGGGGGCATTGATAACACCGTGAGCCCTTTGAACTCACCCTTGATCGGCTCAACCCAGGGGGCTTTGTAATTTATCAAATCAAAATCATCAATTAATCCACCCTTCTTTTGCATCAATGTATTAATTTTTGCCGCCACTTCACCGCGATAGAAACCAGCTTTCCCCCGCTGGCTGATCAACGCCAAAGTTGCTGCTAGCTGCGGTTGCTTGAAGATGTCGCCAGGTTGATAAAAAGCAACTGCAGCGATATTTGGCTTAGGGCGATAAAAAATTTGTTTTGCCTCAGGATCATTGCCCAGCAACGGCAAAGCCTGTTGCAATGAAGCTGCCAAGGCGGGATATACCGGAAACCCCCCACGGGCAAGGGCAATTGCTGGAGCCATCACCTCAGCGCGGCTCAACACACCAAATCGTTGCTGGCCCTCAAGTAAACCCGCCACCGTTCCCGGCACGCCGCTGCTAAGCAAACTGCGGGTGGCCTTTTGGCGATCCACATCCCCATCAGCCCCTATAAACATGTTTGCGAAAGCGCGCCGTGGTGCCATTTCACGGAAATTGAGGGCATAGGCCTTGCGCTGCCCTTGATGCCAAAACAATAAAAAACCGCCACCCCCTAAATTGCCCGCTTGAGGCAGGGTTACTGCCAAGGCAAAGGCAGTTGCAACAGCAGCATCAATCGCATTGCCACCACGCCGCAGAATTGCAGCGCCCACACCACTGGCCAGCCGTTCCTGGCTCACCACCATCCCCGCCGCTGAACGCACAGGTTGAATGCGTTGGCCTTGCTCTTGGAGCGGATTAACCAGCAGAGCAAGGCAAACTAAACAAGCCGGAAGTGCCAAATCATGGGCTGCAACATCACCAGGCTGCCATTTATTTGGCTTAGTTGGTTTGTTTTTACCGCTGCTACTGCATTGGCACTCGAGCGTAGCGATGGCTTTCGCCCAGAAGGGGCCGGCCCCCGCTGCTCCGCTGAAATCATTCAGCTATTACAAACCCGCCTCAACCGAATTGATAAACGCTGGCAAGAAAATCACCCAAACGCCACCAGCTTGGAACTAGAAGCCCAGCAGGTGAACCAGGTAGTGCAAGCAGAAGCGATCAAAGCCCACGCCTTAAAACGCTACAACTGCGAACTGCAATTAAATCTTTAGCGGTAATTTTCAAATTGCAATGGCACCTCCACCTCCTGCGCCCTTAGCAATTGGATTGCAGTTTGTAGATCGTCTTTATTTTTACCGGTGATACGCAAACTATCGCCTTGGATCGAAACTGTTACTTTTTTCAGCTCATCCCGCACAGTTTTGCTAAGTGATTTAGCCAATTCCTGGCTAAGCCCTTTACGCAACTTGATCTCTTGTTTCACCCGATTCCCCCCCACCGGCTCCGGGGTTTGAAAATCAAAGATTTTTAGTGACAACTCACGTTTTGTGGCTTTTTGGCGCAACACATCTAACACCGCCTCCAGGGTCATATCTGTGGCAGTGGTAATCACAATTGCTGCTTCTTCCAGGTTTAATTCAGTGCCTGAATCCTTTAGGTCGTAGCGCTGGCCCACCTCCCGGCGCACCTGATCAACGGTGTTAACCAGTTCCTGGCGATCAAAATCAGACACCACATCAAAGCTGTAGCTATCCGCCATACAAGGCTCACAAAAGCAACACTCAACAGCCTAGAAAAGAGCCATCACTGTGTCCATTTCCATGGCAGTTCAAACCGCCTTTGCCGCCTCGTTACTGCTTTCAGCCCTAGTGGTAGTGCTGAGCGTGGTTCCCCTTGGTGCGGCCCGCTCAAAAAGTGATTTCACGATGGCTGATCTGGCCGCTCCAAGGGCAATGTTTGAACGCATGCCCGCTTGGGGGAAACGAGCCAGCTGGGCGCATCAAAATAGCTTTGAAGCTTTTACTCTTCACGCCCCTGCTTGCTTGCTCTGCCTAATTGCAGCTGTTAATAGCCCTATTGCCATGGCCGTTGCCTTGGCTCATCCAGCATTGCGATTGATCTACATCGCTGCCTATGTGGGAAATATTCCCCCTTTGCGGGGTATTTGCTGGGCTGCTGGCCTCACCTGTAGCGGCATTCTTTACCTAGAAGGCTTGAAGGCAATACTTATTCCTTGATGGGCAAACAATTCAATCAAAAAACAGAAGTGTTACCACCTTGCCAATCTCTTCTGCGCTGCGGCAGGTGTCTATTAATGTTTCGCTATCGTGAAAAGCGAAACAAATAAGTTGATCACAGCGGCTCACAATTTCTCGATTACAAATAGCGCTGGCCTCTAGCAGTGGTAGATCATCGTTATCTGGTTTTTCCACCAGATGCATCACCCGCTCTAATTGCTCGCGAGTTTCACTGCCCTGGCGATGCAAACTTTGGGGCAGGATCACAGTTAATTTGGCTGGATCCACTGCCAATACACCCCGAATAACGGCTGCGTTAACACCCTGAGCGCCAGAAGTGAGCAGATTGTGGCCCTCCTGTGCCAGCGAACGGGCAACCAATTCAACTAGGTGCACCGAAACAACCGGTACATGACGGGTGCCAAGGATGGCGATTCGTCTTTTACCCGTATCTTGTAGCAACGCCAACTCCTGGGCCAAGGTGTCAACCCGGTCGAGCGTTGGTAAATCGAGGGACCGGGTCACAACCTGTGCAACAACTCAGCTTTGCGTTTGACCGTAGCAGCGCCGGCCGGCACCTGTTGCAGCTTTAAAAACCTAATTGCTTAAATAGCGGCTCAAAGGCGCAATGTTCAGCCACCATTCGTGCCGCATAACTGGCCTTCACAGTTTCATGCAAACGCACGTGGCCGAAGGCTTTTTCAATCACCGCAACAGTTGTGAGGGTGTCGTGATTCACCTTAAGCAGCGGCACATCAAGTTCCTGGGCGCGGCTCACCAATTGCGGCAATGGATCAGCTGCACCGGTGAGAATTAGGCACTGGGTGGAAGATTCCAAAGCTGCCAGCTGGATATCGGTGCGATCGGCCCCCGTTACCACGGCCATATTGCGCTGACGCCTGAAAAATTCCATCGCGGAATTCACATTCATTGCACCAATGCTCAAGGTTTCAACTAGCAGATCCTTGCGTTCACGGCAGCAGAGCATCTCGGCACCAAGCCGTTGCACTAATTCCCCAACCGTCACACTGCGCAGCAAGGGGCTGCGGGGCAGAAGGCCATAAACGTGTAAACCAAGGGCCTCAAGAGCCGGCACCGCCCGTTCCACAGCTTCAATCTTGGCGGGATCGATGTTGTTCAACACCACTCCCAGTAGCTGGTTACCCAATTGGGCTTTGGCCTGCAGCAATGGTTCAACGCTGCGGGCATCCTCCCAAGCATGGGCAATCAATACCGGCGCATTTAAGCCTGTGGCTAATTGCGGCAGGCTTAAGCCAAACAACAAGCCTTCGCTAAGGGATCCAGCTGCTTCCAGCAGCGTGATGCCCTCAGCCACGCCAAGCATTGCTGCCAGTTCCTTGCTCACAGCTGTTGCATCCACCTGGTGGCCCGTGAGTAACTGCTGCTCGGCAGTAGTTGGGGCAATCGCTTTCAGTGATGTGAGTTGGGCTGCATCGGGCAATGAGAAGAATTCACCAACAAAACGCACGTCGTCGTCGATAAGAGGTTCGCTTGCGCCTTGCTGCTCCAAACTGGTGGCAAGCGGTTTGCCATACCGAAAAGGCAAGCCACGATTACGAAATTGTTGCGCCAAGCCCATCACAAGGGCAGATTTTCCGCTGAAAGGTTCACAGGATCCCACCAATAGGGTGGCGCTGGGATAGCCCATGGCGGCAGGATTAGTTAGTAGGAAAATCTACTGTTCGAACTGGTGCAAAAGTGGTTATTGGCGCTTTTAGTGGGAAGAAATGTGCTGTTACAGGGGCTGGCGGCAGTTTTGGCAGGGCTTTATTAACGCAATTTCAGCTGCAGGGGGCTGAATTAATAGCTCTACGCCATGGCGATGAGCCGTTGCAACTAATCAACGCAAACGGCCAAGCGGTGCCGCTGGAAACGATTAGTTGGCGAGTTGGAGAAGAAGAAAAGCTTGCACAAACGCTGCAGGAAGTGGAAATCCTTGTGATTAACCACGGCATTAATAAAATCGGGGCACGGGATACAGCGGCCGCCATCGCAAGCCTTGAGGTAAACACCCTCAGCGCCATGCGGCTACTTGAGCTATTTCTACAAAGTTGCAGCCCAAACACTAAAAATCGTGAAGTTTGGGTAAACACTTCAGAAGCAGAGGTAAATCCGGCTTTGAGCCCCTTGTATGAGATCAGCAAGCGGGCCCTGGGGCAGTTGTTAAGCCTGCGCAGCCTCGATGCCCCCTGCCCTGTGCGGCGCTTGGTTTTAGGTCCATTTAAATCCGCATTAAACCCCTATGGATTTATGCGAGCTGAAGCGGTGGCAGCAGCGGTTATGAAACAGGCAATTGCAGGTAAAAAACTAATCATCGTGAGCCCGAATCCCCTCACCTGGTTATTAATGCCACTCGCAGAATGGGGGAGAAATATTTACAACCGCAGCTTTACACAAGCTCCCGATCGGTGAGAATTTCGCAACCTTCTTCAGTTACAAGCACTGTGTGTTCCCATTGAGCAGAAAGACTGCCGTCTTCTGTTACAACAGTCCAGCGATCTTTAAGGGTGCGGCAGGCTTTTGTGCCCCCATTTAAAATAGGCTCCACAGCCAATGTCATCCCAGCGCGCAGGGTCACATTAGGTAATTCATTAGTGCGGAAATTAAATACAGATGGTTCTTCATGGAGATTCCGGCCCACCCCATGGCCCGTGTAATCCTCCACCACCGCATAACCATTGGCTTCTACGTGATCTTGCACAGCCCCAGCGATATCAAGCAAGGTATTTCCGGCCTTAATGCGTTTCAGCCCTTCATATAGGGATTCTTGAGCAACGCGAGCAAGCTTCACCGCCGCGGCAGGGGCATCACCAACACAAATTGTAACGCAGCTATCACCGTGATAACCCTCAAAAAATGCACCGGTATCAACTTTTAGTAAATCGCCGTCGCGAATTAGCCGCTTTGCACTAGGAATTCCGTGCACTACTTCGTTATTAATGCTGGCGCAAATACTGCCACTGAAGCCGTGGTAACCCTTAAAACTTGGTTCAGCATCCATTGAACGAATGCGTTGTTCCGCATAGGCATCTAAATCAGCTGTAGTCATCCCCGGTTTCACGAGCCCCATAATTTCTTTAAGCACCGTTGCAACAATCCGGCCCGATTGGCGCATGATCGTGATTTCCCGAGCGGACTTCAACTCCACCCCCCTACGATTTTGGCGGATGCGTGGCCCAGCCTGGGGCTTGGCCGATACCAAGAGTTCAGCAAATAGATTCATAGTTACCGGCATCCAGGCCCGAGTTAACAAGCTATCAACGGCCACGCCCCTGTTGCGAAATCCAGTGCGATGACCAACTTCTTTTTAATGCTGCGGCGCTGGCATGAACGCCTGGCACCTTTTGTGATTACGCCATTAATGCTCACGGTGATTTCAGGCACCAGCTACCGGCTCTTGAGGGATTGGGGCGGTTTGAGTCGTGACCAAGCGCACCTGCTTTTGGTGTTGCACGAGGGGGAATGGTTAGGGCCAAGGGGCGAAACTATTTATGTTTTGCTCAACGGCCTTGGCCTGCTGTGGATGCTTTGCAGCGGTGGCTTGATGCTTCTACAGAAATTACGCAAGCAAACCACCTCCCCGTAGGGAGGTAAGCTCTTTGTTTGGCCCCGCAGCAGCAACCCATACAGGAGTTGCTTATTTCGCAATGACCGCAGAGGAAACAGCCGCAGAGATCACTAACGAGACCACCACAGCCGAGGCCCCAGCAGCTGAAGCTCCTGTCTCTGAAGTTGCATCCCAAGAAACACCAGCAACAAAAAAGCGCAAATTAAGCGCTGCTGAGTTGATGAGCTTTTTTGAAAGCAGCCAACTCAAAACCGACTTACCCGACATTTATGTGGGCGACACCGTAAAGGTTGGCGTAAGGATTAGTGAAGGCAATAAGGAACGTATCCAGCCCTACGAGGGCGTAGTGATCGCCAAACGCCATGGCGGAATGCACCAAACCATCACGGTTCGGCGTATTTTTCAAGGCATTGGCGTGGAGCGGGTATTCATGCTCCACAGCCCTCAGGTGGCAAGTATCAATGTTGAGCGTCGCGGCAAGGTAAGGCGTGCCAAGCTCTTCTACCTGCGTGATCGGGTAGGCAAAGCCACCAGGGTGAAGCAGCGTTTCGATCGCTGATCACCGCTTCATCTTAGAGTTGGCAGCGGTGGGGGTGCATCGCCTCCTGCGTCGTTAGTTCAGTTGGTAGAACGCAGGTCTCCAAAACCTGATGTCGGGGGTTCAAGTCCTCCACGGCGCGTTCGATGCACCTCGCTCCATTTTTAGGTCTGAAACTGAGGAGAATTATGGAATTGGATCTGCAGCCTGGTGATGTTGTCAAAGTGCTTGAGTCTGCGGCCCTTGGCTGGGTGCGCGCTCGCGTGATTCGAGTGAAATCTGGCGGCCGTGTTGTGGTACAAAGCGACCAGGGCAGGGAATTCACAGCTAGGGGCAATCAAGTGCGTTTGATCGAGCCCGCTGGGTTTCGCCCCTGATGCTGATCATCACAGCCAGTAGCGGCAGCAATCTTGAATTAGCTCGCCTAATCGAAAGCGAAGCAAAAGCTCAAGGCGTTAATTGCAATATTCTGGATTTATGCAACCTAAATTTGCCATTATTTCACCCTGGCGTGAAAGAAAAAGGGGCTGGAGATGGCCTTGTTGAATTACAAAATGCTTTGCATTCACATAAAAGTATTTTTATTTGCGCTCCTGAATACAACGGTTTAACCCCGCCAGTCCTCAGCAACGCCATCGCATGGCTTTCAGTTGGCTGCAGTGATTTCAGAGAGCTTTTTAATCAGCGCCCGGTTGCCCTTGGCAGCCATAGCGGTGGTGGCGGAGGCAGGGTTTTAATCGCAATGCGCCAACAATTTTCATATCTTGGCTGCACTGTTTTGGGTCGTGAACTGCTGGCTACATTCCAAAAACCAGCTAAGCCAGAAACAATCCAAGCCCTTGTTCAAGATTTGATCAAACTGGAATCAATAAGCAGTTGACGGCTGGCACCCCAAACCGCGATAATGGCTTTTCCCTTACGGGATATGCCAGCAAACCAGAAAGCCCCACTGAACCTCATCTTAAATTTTTTCTTCATTTTTTAACTGGTCAGCAATAACTGAACGGCAACAATTTGAAGTTTTATTGATGTGAATCAACGGCCTTAATTCTCAACATGGGACTGTAGTTCAATCGGTTAGAGCACCGCCCTGTCACGGCGGAAGTTGCGGGTTCGAATCCCGTCAGTCCCGTTTAAAACCCCAAGCTATCCATGGATTCCGGTTCAGCGGCTAAGTCCGTTCGCGTTCGGCTTGCGCCAAGCCCCACCGGCACCCTTCATAT